>CAMCYA010000011.1 GCA_945883675.1 Bifidobacterium breve | reverse complement strand
TAACTGACTCGTTAAAGATTGTTTTCCCTAAATCACCACGAACGACTCCGCTGATCCAGTCAGAATATCTCTCCAAAATCGGATCTTGATCATTCATATTAACCTGAGTCAAAATACTATTAATCGTGTTCTCTGGAATTGGTGGGTTTCTTCCTAAGTAATTCTCTCTTGGGTTTAGAGCTGTTGCGGCCAAGAGATATCCAACGGTGGTAGCTATAACCACTAGGAGTAGAAAGTTTACAAATCGCTTTACAACGAAACCCGCCAAAACTCCCCCTTTTTGCCATTCATTCTGAGCGCCGGCCCATCCTAGCAGGCTCATTTTGAGCCAAAATCTGGCTTCCTAGCGAATTTCTATTGAAGAACTGCTTCCCGCCGATTACTCTATCCAACAATTCTTGGTGAAGCCACCAAAAACAGATTATGTCTAGTTCTATCAACGAAAGGTATACATCGGAATGAATAAACTTATAAAAACAGGGTTGGCTAGCGCGAGTGTAATAGCTCTTGCAGTCACTGCCCTAGTAACCTCCCCATCTGCTTATGCAGCAGGATCATCAAGCATTAATCCTCAGCCTGTCACTAAGCTTACAAAAGGGGGCACTTTAACTCTGCCAATTTTGTATCCACCAATTCAATATAATATTAGTCATCCAGACGGAAATGATGCCGATGTAAGTGGAATGATGGGGATGACTCAGCCATCTCTAATTTATTTCGACAGCAATGGAAAGCTACAGTTAGATAAAAATTATGTTACGGCCTTTGAACAAACCAAATCTTCACCGCAAACACTTCGGATAGCCTTAAATCCAAGGGCAATTTGGTCTGACGGGAAGAAAATAAGCCTTGCAGATTTTGTTGGACATTGGAAGGCATTAAACGGTAAGAATGCGGCTTACCAAGTAGTTTCCAACCAGGGCTATGAGGATATTAATTCTGTAAAGCAAGGTGCAAATACCAATGAAATCATTGTCACCTTCAAGAAGTCATATCCAGATTGGCAGGCTCTTTTTAGTGGACTAATGCCAGCGTCATTAACAAAAGATGCGGCAACCTTTAATGATTCATGGAAAACTAAACCGGCTGTTGGATCAGGACCATTCATTTTTGGATCTGCAAATGCTGATCAGACCACCGTTGTTTGGGTGAAAAACCCAAAGTGGTGGGGAGCAAAGCCAGTTCTGGATAAGGTTATCTATCGGGCAATCGGTCCTGATGCCCAGTATGCAGCCCTTGCTAATAATGAGATTCAATATATGGATCTTGCTACTGATGCCAACTCTTTGAAGAGTGCTCGCGCAAACTCCAAACTGCAGGTACACGATGTGCCTGGCGTTGGTACATGGGAACATCTTGATATCAACTCAAAAAATCCAATTCTGGCTAACGTAGATGTTCGCCGAGCAATAACCGTTGCCTTAAATCGACAGGTTTTTGCCGAAGCCAACACGGGATTATTTGTTAAGAATCCAGTGGTGAAGAACAATCGCACCTTCTACGACGGTCAAGCATGTAATGTCGATGCTTCTGGAAAATGGGGCAAGAGGAACACAGCCCTGGCAGACCAGTTGCTCGATAAAGCTGGATGGACGGTGGCCACGAGTACAAGTGCAAAGGATTCCAATGGTGATGCCAAGGTCCTAGGCATCCGTTATTACTCCGGACCTGCCAAGGCAGGCTTAGTTGCCAACCAAAAGATGACTATAAAATTCACATATCCAAGCGACTATCCGAACCGCGCAAATGTTGCAACGCTAACTCAGGCGATGCTTCGTGCTGCGCCGATCGGTATCGATCTTCAACTTCGAGAGGTTCCTAGATCAGATTACTTCTCCAAGTACGTTGACGTGGATAAATTGGATTTTGAGCTAGTCACATTTGCGTGGACTGGATCTTCATTCCCAATTTCTAGTTCAATGAATCTTTACGACAAAACTTCAGAACAAAACTATGCAAAAGATTCAGTCACACCACAAATGCAAACTTTAATTGAGCAGGCAGCCAGCGAACTTGATCCCGTCAAGCGTTGCGCACTTGCTAATAAGGTCGAGAAAGCTTTGTGGGAAAACGCGTATAACATCCCGCTATATATGTGGCCAGGAACTTCGGCTACAGCAAAGACTCTTGCGAATTACGGATCATTTGGTCCGTCTTCAATAGATTGGGCGAAGGTTGGGTTCGTTAAGTAGTTAACTGAGACAATCTAAAGTAGAGGGGCTCGTGCGAACGAGCCCCTCTACTATTTTGTTGTTTAGTAGAGGTATGGACCTTAAAAATGCCGCTGACTTATATGCAAAAGCAACTGCAGATTTTCTTATTGTTGCCAATAAATTAACTGATGCAGAACTAGACAAATCAAATCCTGGCAGTTGGAGTGCACGCCAGATCATCCACCATATGGCCGATAGCGAAGCTCAGTCATACGCCAGACTTCGTCGGCTGATTGCAGAGCCAGGGACTCAAATCCAAAGTTACGATGAATCAGGCTGGGGCGAGAATGAGACCTTGGGATACAAAGATTTACCTATAGCTCAATCTTTAGAAGTTTTTAAAGCGGTACGAGCATCATCATTAGTAGTGATCAAGAGACTTACGGTAAATCAATTAGATAATTCAGGTATTCATACTGAGAAAGGTGAGTACACATTAAAAAAGTGGCTCGAAACCTATTCTAAGCATCCTTTGGACCATGCCGCACAAATTCAAGCCGGCTTATAGGGCGACTCTTCTTTACTAGTACTCTGCACAGAATAAATAGGTACAAAATTTAATTACTAAATGACGTCACCAGGGGGTCTAGGCGAGGCGCCCTTCCGATTCTATATTTAGGGTACGGTCCAGTGTGAGTGAAGTTAGGAGTAGGTGGTTAGGCGATGGTACTTAAATGAGTCGAATACTAATTGCCCCTGACTCTTTTAAAGGGAGCGCATCGAGTATTGAAGTTGCAAATGCAATTGCCAAAGGTTGGCAGTCAGTTCGCCCTCATGATGAATTAATTCAATTACCTTTTGCTGATGGCGGTGAAGGTACTTTACTCGCAATTGAATCTGCACTACCCAGCTCTCAACGAATCTATTGCACAGAAGTTTCACCCGATGCTTATTGGCTCTTACTAGATGGATCTACTGCCGTAGTTGAGCTGGCACAAACTTCAGGATTAGCTTTAGCGACTGTCCTGGATCCGATGGGTGCGCACACTTTCAAGTTTGGTCAGGTATTAGCATCGGCAGCGCAAGACTCACGAGTTAAAAGTATTTTTTGTGCACTCGGTGGTTCAGCAAGCACTGATGCTGGTGTTGGCGCATTAACAGCCCTAGGTTTTGAATTCTTGGATTCCAATGGAGTTAGCGTTGGATTAGGTGGGGAGTCCCTCATAAAAATTGCAAAAATTTTAAGCACAAATGCAATTGCTCCTCCACCTGATGGAGTCGTTCTACTTGTTGATGTGCGCTCCCCACTTCTAGGAGATGCTGGTGCGGCTTCCATTTTTGCTCCACAAAAGGGTGCGACCCAGGAGCAAGTGGTCGAATTAGAAAATGCGCTAGGACATTTTGCATCTCTGACTAGTAAAGCGGACAGTCCCGGTAGTGGCTCAGCAGGAGGAACTGCCTTTGGCCTGAGTGCACTTTGGAACGCAACGATTGAGAATGGCGCAGCTAAGTTGGCTGAGATTTGTGGGATTGATCTTGCAATGGTGGGAGCAGATTTAGTTATAACTGGCGAAGGTCGTTTAGATTCTCAAAGCTTTCAAGGAAAAGTTGTCGGCTATATGAGTGCAAAGGCGGCAGCTGAGCAAGTATCAATTGCTTACTGCGTGGGTTCCAGCGAAGGCAACTTCCCATCGCAATCACTTGGGGGAGTATCTCTATCAGTGCTCGCCGGAAGTTCGGCACTGGCCATGCAGAATCCGGAGAAATATCTGATTGAAGCCGGTGTGCAACTAAGTAAACTCCTATAGAGTTTCTAACCATGTGGATTCTAACTAAATGAGTGCGCCAACAATCTGGAGTGAATTCCCGGGACTTGTAATTCACGAATCTTTAAAAGTTTTCCCTTTACAGGGAAAGTTTCCTGAGCCCGAAATTCTTGAAAAAATTCAATTTTATGTTCCCCCTTATATGGTAGGTCCACGAGCTCTCGAACCGATTTCAAGTATGAGTTCTCTTCAAGTTATTCAAAGCCCTAATGCTGGAGTTGACGATATTCTTAAAATTCTTCCGCCAGGGGTTACTTTATGTAACGCTAAAGGTGTACACGATGCATCCACATCGGAGCTAGCAATTGGATTAGCTATAAGTGCCAGACGCGGGTTTCCAACTTTCATGGCCAATCAAAGTCAGGGTAAATGGGTCCATGAACGTCACAACGCTTTAGCCGATTCACGTGTTGGAATTGTTGGGATGGGAAATATTGGATCATTGATCGCTCGTCAGTTGGAGGCCTTTAGTGTTGAGGTAATTGGTTTTAGCAGGAGTGGTAAAGATGGAAATAAGACGATGTCAGATTTTGACCAATTGTTGCCAACCTTGGATGTTGTTATTTTAATTCTTCCTTTATCGAATGAATCTCATCACTTAATGAATCGATCAAGAATTAACTCTATGAAACCGGGTGCAACTCTTGTCAACATGGCTAGGGGTGCAATTATTGAGACCTCGGCATTAGTGGAGGCATTAAATCGTGGTCATATAACAGCGGGCATAGACGTGACTGACCCAGAACCACTTCCAGAAGAACACCCATTATGGAGTGCGCCAAATTTGATCATCACACCACATGTCGGTGGGGACTCAAGCGCATTTAATCCACGCGTGCGAGCGCTCATAGAAAGCCAAGTAGAGCGCTTTGCAACTGGCCAACCACTTATAAATGTTGTGGCGGGCCCTGCTCGTTAAAATTAACTAGTAGCGGTTGAGTATTGAGATTTAAGAGCTTGTGCAACTTCTTCTCCAGCTAACATTCCAGAGGTCATTGCCCAACCGATGTGATGTCCGTGACCCTTCAATAGCATTCCACCCTGTCCAACTGCTCCAACGGCATACAAACCTTTGACTACTGAACCATCGTCTTTTAACACTTGCAGTTTGGCGTTAATTGCTAATGAACCTTCTGTCACCGTGAGCATGCTGTAGACAGGCCCAAGTGAAATGAAAGGCGCTTTTAGACCTGATGAGGCTATTGATTCTTCTAGGTTTTTGACGTCAGTTTTAATTGTGGCTGCAAGCTCTTTTACTGTTTTCGCAGAGGTAACTAAATCTGGACGACCACGCTTATAGTCAGTGAAATAAGCAAAAGCAATGCCTGGCGCGGTAGAAATATAATTTGGAGCAGAATTGAATTTCTTTGCAATTGTCTCGTCAATGATTATAAACCCAGCACAATTCTCCTGCATTGCTAATTCTGCAGCTGGGCTAGATTCCTTGCCAAAACGATTTCCACTTTGATTAACCAAGATGCCACCACTTTTAAATATTGCGTCAGTAGGCGACATCCAAGCAACTAAGAGAGACTTCACAACTGGCTTTAAAACCCATGTTGGGACAGAGTTAACAATTAGCGCTTCTAACTTACAGAGCCACTTCCATGTTGGTAGCAAGTTCAAAAAGCCACCTTTAGATGGCGTAGGGAAACGAAGCTGTGGCCCAAAAAGTCGGTCCATTTGCAGCGTGGAAGCCCCATGTTTAACTGCAATCTCATGGCCGATGCCCAAGGCATTTTGATTTATCGGAAGCGCTTTAGCGGCACTATCTGAAAGATACTTTTCGCGTAAACTCTTGCTTCCGCTGAAATCACCTGTAGCTAAAACTACTCCGCCAGAAGATTGTGCAGTCAGTTCTTGCCCACCATTTGAGTAGCGGACTCCGCACGCTTTACCATCTGTAATGATGAGATCGCCAACTTGCGCATTGGTCACAATTGACACGCCATGCTTTTTGGCCGCTTCCAACAATCGGACAATATAAGTCTTTGAGTTTGGGATCACGTTGTGCATCCGATTGACTCGATGTGGTAACTCTGGATAAGGCCCCGAAAAGGCAACACCAAGAGAAATCAACCACTCCAAACCTCGCGCAGATTGCTGTGCATACAGCGTTCGAATTGTTGGGGAATCCCCAGTTAAAAGCGCTTCATCAAATTTCCACATATCTTCAACAAGCCATTCAGGATTGTCCTTAATATTTTTGCGCTTTTGAAGGGAAGAGCCTGCCGCTGTGTAGGATCCAACAGACATCGCCGTTGTGCCGCCAACTTGAGCATTTCTTTCTAATAAGAGAACCTTGAGACCTTTTTGGGCTGCTGATACCGCCGAGGCTAAACCAGCTCCACCACCACCAACTACAACTAGATCCCATTGTGAATCTTTCGACTGCGAGAGAGCTTTTGACATCCCCGCCCCTTCCCGAGTTTAAAAGTTTATGATATCGTTTTCAGTATTATACGTGGGTTACCAAATTTGTAAAGAGTGGGGAACGTGCCAGAAAGGCACCTTTGGCCATCGGACTTAAGAGGCTCAAACCCAAGTTCTTACCAAATCTGAAAGGGAGGAAGTCATGCAGGTTCCAAATCTAAGAGGAGTAACACCGGCGATAGTCACTCCATTTAAGGAAGATAGAAGCGTTGACTATGAAACGCTAGTGAGTTACTCCAAATGGCTGCATGAAATACCAGGAGTCACAGGAATCGTTGTGAATGCCCACGCAGGAGAAGGTACGTCTCTATTTGAGTCTGAGCGAGCCGAGATTATTAAGGTCATTGCTAGTGAAGTCCCTGGACTTCACATTGTTGCAGGCGTTAGCGGAGAAGGATCTCGTGTTGTGGCCCATGAAGCCAAGATTGCAGCCGAAGCGGGCGCACATTCACTATTAGTCTTTCCGGCGATCTCATCTCTAAGGTTTGGTTATCAAAAGGGTGCTGTGCAAGACAGATACAAGCACATTTATAACGCAGCAGGACTACCGATGATTGCTTTTCAATTCCCAGGATCTACGAAAGCAACATTTTCTTTAGAGCTACTTCTTGAAGTTCTAGCAATGGACGGAGTTTTCGCCCTAAAAGATGGAACGAGAGACATGATCAGATGGGATGTAGAAATCCCTGCTATTCGAAAAGCATTGCCTCATATTCAAATTCTTACATGCCAAGATGAATTTTTACTCCACTCAATGTGGGAATCAGATGGAGCGCTAGTTGGTTATGCAGCACTTATTCCTGAATTGATGGTTGAACTTCTAGAAAAGGCAAAAGCTCATGATTATGAGGCTGCAAAAGAAGTTTATTACCGAATGATGCCAATTACGCGTGCGGTTTATCATAGAGAATCACATATTGAGTCGACTATTGCAATGAAAATTGGATTAGTGCAGCGTGGTATTTTTAATTCATCTCACATACGTTCACCTCTTATGGCAATTGAAGCCAGTGCGACAAAAGACATTCGAGATGCACTAATTGCAGCCGGCGTATTAGCAAGCTAATCGAATAAGGAAGTTTTTAATGAGAATAGTAGATATCCGGCACATCACTGTGCCTATCAAGTCAGATATGGCGAATGCGTTCATCAATTTCTCGAAAATGGATGTAAGTGTTCTTGCGATAGTTACTGATGTAATTCGTGATGGAAAACCAGTAATTGGATATGGATTTAACTCAAACGGTAGGTATGCCCAGCCGGGAATACTTTCTCACCGCATTATTCCGCGGCTACTTGAGGCCAACCCAGACTCATTAATTAATGAAAAAACAGGAAATTTAGATCCAAAACTTATCTGGCAATCTGCAATGATCAACGAAAAACCAGGGGGCCATGGAGATCGTGCAGTTGCTGTTGGAATTTTAGATATGGCGGCTTGGGATCTAGCTTCTAAACTTGTCGAAAAACCTGTGCATAAATTTATGGCCGAAGAATCAAAGTCCGGAATAAAAACTCCACTCGAGAAGGTGTGGGTTTACGCAGCCGGTGGCTACTACTATAAAAACCAAGCATTAAGTTCGCTAACAAGTGAGATGCTTGGATATATTGATTTGGGTTACCGTACAGTCAAAATGAAAATAGGTGCGGTTCCCTTAGCTGAAGATCTTGTACGTATTGAAGCAGTCTTAAATGTATTGCCGAGTGGATGTACTTTGGCAGTTGATGCCAATGGACGCTTCTCTGCGCAATTAGCTGTTGAATACGCCCAAGCATTAAATAAACTTCCGATTCATTGGTATGAAGAACCTACAGATCCACTCGACTTCCAATCTTTGGGCAAAGTTAGATCTGCATATGAGGGAGTACTTGCAACGGGAGAAAATATTATGTCTGGCCAGGATGCTAAAAATCTTGCACTCTATGGCGGCATGGATCCTGAGAAAGATGTACTGCAAATGGATGCTGCATTAAGTTATGGCTTCGTTGAGTATGACCAAACACTAAAAACTCTAGGAGATTTAGGGTGGAAGTCCTCAAGATTTGTTCCTCACGGTGGGCATCAATTTAATCTAGCTATAGTCGCAGCATGTGGACTTGGCGGTTGTGAATCATATCCGGGTATATTTGAACCATTTGGTGGATTTGCAGATGGATACAAAGTTGAAAATGGATATATTTCACTCCCAGAAGTGCCTGGTATTGGACTTGAATCGAAGGCATCCCTTGCGCCGATTCTCAATCAGCTTCAATAGATGAAAAACCTCGCTAAATCTAAGGGAGAAAATTTTTTATCTGTTTTGATGGGTTTAATCATCATACTTGTGGCTTTATCGGTCTTCTCTAAAACTGCAAGCCTTATTGCTGGAGTCACCGTAGCCTTGGCAATTGCTTTTTCAATATTCCAGGTGAGTAACACACAAAGATATATGGCTTTTTTGTTGATCGGCAGCGGTACTTTTTTGAATATTCTCTCAATCTTCAGAGGGGGAGAGTTCAAGCTAGATCGAATATTTTCAATCAATCAAGACATAATTGCGATGATCTTGGGAGTATCTTTTATAGTTCTTGTTACAAATGCAAATGTTGGTCAGAAATCCAAACTAAGAGGAAAATCAGCTGTCATTCAGACGATCCTTTTGCTTCATTTTCTTGGATCAATAATAAATCTTAGTGTGATTACAATTTTTGCTGAAAAGTTGAAGATCTCTGCAAATAAAATCAGCCTTGGAAATGCCTTATTGCTATCCAGGGGATATACATCCGGAGCTTTCTGGTCCCCATTTTGGGCTGCATCAGCGACAGCACTAGCCCTGGCACCTAAGGCCGAAGTTCACACTTTAATTTTTTGCGGATTAATTTTGGCAGCTTTCGCATTAACAATTGCAAGTATTGGCATCATCCGACGATTAGGCAGTGAAGTAAATCAATATGAAGGTTATTCACTCACACCAAGTTTGCTAGCAATTCCAGCATCACTTGTCGCTATGGTTCTTATCTTTAGTATGGTATTTCCCAACCTAAAGACAACTATTGTTGTCGAGCTAATGAGCCTGTCCTTGACAGGACTTATGCTTTTGATTTTTTCAAGACAATCGGCTCGCGAAAAAGTGAAGGAACACGTTTGGAATTATTTGCCCAGAATGCGCGGTGAACTTATTCTCTTTGCTGGTGCCGGTGTTCTAAATGGTGGACTTACTGCTTATTTTCAAACCGCCACATTGGATCTACCACTGACTAACTTTTCAACTCTTGCCGCATGGGGTTGTACTTTACTTATTGTTTTTTTCTCTTCCGCAGGAATCCACCCGATTATCACGATGGGTGTGATATCAATTGCCTTACAGCCCATATCGCCTAATCCAACGTTGTTGGCAATATCGTTCTGCGCGGCATGGGGAATTGCAGCTGCCTGGAGCCCGACTAGTGGACCAAACTTATTCTTAACCGGTCGATTTCAATTTAGTAGTTCAACGCTTTTAAAGAGCAATGTTGTCTACGTAGGTAGCCTTCTAGTAATGACTTTACCTGTTTTATTCATTGCTCAAGCTCTAATAAACTTATAATCTGTAGCCTAGCCAGACTCATTCCGTCCTGCATCTGAAAAGAGAGGCAAGTTCATGAATTCACAGACTTCCTCTGAAAACATTCAACCAAATATTAAGGACGTTGCAAAGATTGTCGGTTGTTCGCCGGCTTCCGTAACACGAGCGCTAAGTGGCTATCCGCATATGCGCGAAAGTCTGCGTGAAAAAATTATTGCAGTTGCAAACGAAATTGGGTACCGCCCAGACTTACTTGCCTCCTCACTAAGAAAAGGCAGCTCAAAAACAATTGGTGTTCTTGTAAGTGATATTTTAAACCCTTCCATCACTCGCATTTTTGACACAATTGAAACCGAACTAAGAGATGCTGGGTATGGAGTAATTTTTACAAATTCAAATGGCAACAGCGAGTATGACTTAGAGAACCTTCTCATTTTGAAGCAGAGACGCGTGGACGCTCTTATCGCATCCTTTTCCAATGACTCCGGGCAGGATCTCTTACAGCAACTCAAAATCATGAAAATTCCTGTTGTTTTATTAGACCGCTCAATAAATCTTCCTAACTTGAGCGAGGTACTTACAGATCATAAATCTGGAGCAATAAAACTCACTAATCATTTATTTGACCAAGGACATAAAAGGATTGCTCTTATCAATGGTCCAATCAGTGGTTATCCCAGCAGGGAAAGACATATTGGTTATAAATTAGCCCATAAGGAAAGAGAGATTCAATTGGATCCTGAGCTACATCGCTCTGGACGTGGTTCTGAAGCTTTTGGACGCTCGGCTGTTGAAGAGCTTTTGGATTTAAAGAAGTCTCCTACCAGCTTGATTATTGGAAATGGAAACACATCAACAATTTCTGGAGTTCTAGGGGTATTGCAGGATAGGGGGATAACTGTTGGTCAGGATTTGGCCGTAGCAATTGCAGAGGACACGCCTCTATATCCGCTGTTCACCCCTCCATTTACGGCGCTGAGCCGAGACCTAAACGAGTTAGCTCAGTGGGTTGTAAAGATTGTTCTGGAAGAGCTCGAAAGCGGGCCAAAGAGATCGCAGAAGATACTGCTGCCGACTCAACTTATTGTGCGAGCATCAACCTCCAAGGCTAAGAAGTAGAAAAGTCACGCTTAAATAACTCCATTTGCTTTATAACAATTAGATAACGTCTATTGCCTTTCAGAACCGCCTATGTGATGCTTTCGGTAATTCTTGAAATCGATATCATGAAATTTTGCGATTTTTAAAGGGTAGGGGAGTAGAAGTTGAGGGTTATGGAGCAGAACCATCAGGCGTGGCACAGCCTTGATTCTGCCGAGGCTGCGAATTTGTTAGCCTCTGTCGGAACTGTTAAATACGTTAGTGCCAATACACATAAAACTTCTCTGGCATGGTCATCGATCTCACGCCCAGTACAG
Source organism: Bifidobacterium breve (assembly GCA_945883675.1). Taxonomy (GTDB): domain Bacteria; phylum Actinomycetota; class Actinomycetes; order Nanopelagicales; family Nanopelagicaceae; genus Planktophila. The sequence continues at coordinate 20,577 of CAMCYA010000011.1, read as the reverse complement.
GAGCTGCAAGTTCAGCCTCCCGTGGATCTCTTTCTCATTTGTCCAGATCCACTCATCTTTGCACTTTCATGTGGACTTCCTCGGAGTAGAACTTTAGATAAACAAATTGATGGAGGCAGTGAGTGGGAGCAGTTTCATGACATCCCCAGCACACCACTAACTGCAATCTCTCGAATCGCCAGCATCCAGGAGAGAAGAACTTCTGACATGCGCCACATGATTAGAAGCATTTATGAAATCGAATTCAGAAACTCAGAAGGAAAATTGATTGGAATTGCCAGAGGCACAAGCTTGGACTTTGAAGTCGCAACTGGGGAAAAACAATGATTTTAGATATAAAAGATAAGAACGGGTTTGTCTTTGAAGAAATTGGGCCAGTACGTTGTTCAATCGAAGACATGGTCCGATGGGCTGGGTCATGCGATGACTTTACAAATTTCCACTATGAGGCATCGGCAGCACAAGCAAGAGGCTTTCGTGCACCAGTGATTAATGGCCCTTGGAAGGCAATGGTAATTCGTAATCTGCTCAATGTTTGGTTGGGTAGTGAAGGTAAGACCTTGAAATTTTCAATCAAATATCTTGATACCGATTTTGTTGGGGAAGAGATGTATATGAATGGCCGTGTGATTGAGGTCATTAGCGATAGTGATGATTTTGTGCAGTTGAAATGCGAGATCAAAATTACTAATGGTGAGCAGAAGGTTACAACGGAAGCTCTCTGTGAGGTTCAAGTCCAAGCGGAGCAAATCAGTGAGATTCCAATGGCAAGGCTGCTAGAAGTGCTTGAAATCGGCACACCTAAAGGTCCATTTGTATATGAAATCGCCAAAACTGATGTTGAAAGATACTCCCGTGTTATTGGTAAAAAGAATCCAACAGATTCAGAATTTGTTCCAACTACCTTTTTTGGTGCATTAGATCCCATTGAGCGAAGAGATTTATGTGTTGATGATTTTCTTCTTGAATTGCCACTTAAAAAGGTGGGTGGTGGAAATGCATTTAACAAAGTTGTCTACAAGAGACCTCTTAAAACCGGTGAAAAAATATCAGTGACAACAACTTACGTTGATGCCTATATCAAGAAGAGCGGCAACAGAACTCTTCTATTTAGGGTCAGGGAAAACATCATGGCTGATGAATCAGGAATTCAAGTTGCTCATTCCCGCAATGGGCACGTGCTTGCCTTTGCCTTGCCCAACGCTTCTGGGTCAGAGGCGGTCAAATAATGGGAGAGATTAATGCTGTCAAGGGAGAGAGAATTGGCCCGTTGACGATGGTGGCCACTAAAACCGATCTTGTTAAGTTTGCAGGATCTTCCCAGGATTTTAATTTGATTCACTACGACGCAGATTATGCAATCTCGCGCGGCTTCCCAACTGTAATTGTTCATGGATTCTTAAAGGCTGGATATTTGGCTCAAATGGCTTTGGAATGGGCCGGTCCAGGTGCTTGGTTCTCAGAATTTGGTGCGACCTACCGAGGTGTTGATTTAGTTGGCCAACCAATTTTGTGTTGGGGAGTTGTTACAAAAGCCGAGAAGGATCGAGTTGAAGTCGAACTCTGGACAGAAAATGTTGCACAGGAAAAAACCACTCTGAGTGAGGGCGTGATCCAATGGCAGTAAAGACTCAGTATTCGATTGCGACTTTGCCTGGCGATGGAATTGGTTTAGAAGTTTTACCTGCCGGAACGCAAGTTATTGATTTTCTTGGTGGACTACATGGGTTCCAATGCAATTGGAAACTCTATGACTGGGGATGCAAACGATTCCTCAAGGATGGTCTCATGATGCCATCAAATGCCTTAGAGCTTATTGCAGACGACGATGCAATTTTCCTTGGTGCGGTAGGTGCTCCGGATGTACCAGATCACGTATCTCTCTGGGGGATGCTCATTCCAATCCGTAGAACTTTTCAACAATATATTAATCAACGCCCAGCACGCATAATGAAGGGCGTACCTAGCCCACTTAAAGATGAGCGTGCGAATAATTTTGACATTGTGGTTATTCGGGAGAATAACGAAGGTGAGTACTCATCAATTGGTGGACGGTTGCACACTGGAACTGCCTATGAAATGGCAGTACAAGAATCAGTATTTACTCGCCGTGGCGTTGAGAGAGTTATGGACTACTCATTCAATTTAGCTAATACTCGAAAGAAGAAGCTGACTTCGGCAACCAAATCAAACGGAATCATTCACACAATGCCATTTTGGGATGAGATTTTCGAAGAGCGCAAAGAATTATTCCCACAAATTGGAACTAACCAATATCACATTGATGCCTTAGTAGCGATGTTCATTTTGGACCCATCGAGATTCGATGTTGTAGTCGCCTCAAATCTATTTGGTGACATCCTTACCGATCTATCTGCAGCAGCTGCTGGGAGCATTGGAATCGCACCTAGTGCAAACATCAATCCCGAGCGGGAATTTCCATCTATGTTTGAACCTGTCCATGGCTCTGCTCCAGATATTTCAGGAAAAGGTATTGCAAACCCAATAGGACAAATTTGGTCAGGGGCAATGATGTTAGAACATCTAGGAGAAAAAAAGGCAGCAGAGCACCTAATGCATTCAATGGAAGCCGTACTTGCTAGTGATGTAAAGACACCAGATCTTGGGGGCAAGTTTTCTACCTCAGATGTAACTGCAGCCCTTATTGATCAAATCAACTCTGATGCAGGGAGTTTTACTCAAGATGCAAGGGGAAAAAAATGAGATTGAGTGGAGATGTAATTCTAATAACTGGGGGCACTGGTGGAATGGGATTGGCGATGGCCCGCAGATTTTGTAGCTCAGGAGCAAGAGTAGTTTTGTGTGACCTCGATCCGAGTTCGGTCGAAAAAGCTGTCAAACAACTAGTCTCTGAGGGTTTGCAAGTAAAAGGCTACGCTGCAGATACAACAAATTTAGAATCAATGAAGGAAATTGTCCAGAAAGTTGTTTCTGAATTTGGGGCACTGAACGGACTCGTGACTGCTGCTGGTATCCGACAAACAGCCGAGAGTGTTGATAAAATCGAATTAGAAACATGGAATTTGATTCAACACATCAATGTAACCGGAACTTTAGTTGCAATAAAAGCTTCTACAGAGGCACTGATTGCATCCAAGGGATCAATTGTAACTGTTTCATCCGTTACAGCCCTTGCAGCTCGGATGAATCAATCTGCTTATTGCGTAAGCAAAGCAGCAGTACTTAGTCTGACAAAGCAGGTTGCTCTCGAACTGGCAAAACATGGCGTGCGAGTAAATGCACTTCTTCCAGGAGTCACAGCTACGCCAATGATTGAACAAGCAGTAAGAACAGATGGACCTAAGGTTTTGGAAGAAAAAGTTAAAGGCTCACTTGAAGCATTTCGACCTGGAATTCCACTAGGCCGTCTTGCAAAACCAGAAGAGCAGGCATCGGCAGCGGAGTTCTTGCTTTCGCAAGATGCTTCATTTATCACTGGCATCGCACTTTGTGTCGATGGTGGCGTCTCGATGCTGGGTTGAAACTATGAGGAAACCACTAATGCAGATGGCAAAATTTGTTTGGAGTCACAAACTGGTTTCAATCAGTATTGCCATTTTAGTGTTGGTCGTAAGTAGCGCGATTTTCCTTAGTTTACTTGCTCCATTTGATCCTTATGCAATTAATGTAAAGATGGCAAACATGCCACCTGGTACACCAAGTGTTGATGGGTCAGGCACACACTGGCTGGGAACTGATGCCTTAGGAAGAGATTTACTTTCTCGAATTATGTTGGGCTCACGGGTTTCTCTCTCCGTTGGAGTTGTCAGCGTAATTCTCTCCGGGACATTAGGAACATTTATCGGATTAATTGCTGGTTATTATCGTGGAGTCATCGACACAGTCATGATGAGAATTGTTGACTTGCAAATGAGTATCCCTTCTCTCTTGGCAGCACTATTGGTTCTTTATGTTTTAGGACCAAGTTTCATGAACGTCGTATTAGTTCTTGCGATAACTCGATGGATGATCTACGCACGCGTGACTCGTGGCTTAACGCTGTCTTTAAGAGAAGAGCTATTTATTGAATCTGCCAGAGCGCTAGGTTCTTCTGATAAGAGAATAATGATTCGCCATTTAATTCCAAATTTAGCTGCACCTATTCTGGTATTAGCAACTTTGGATCTTGCAATTGTCATGCTAACTGAGGCTTCTTTAAGTTTCTTAGGTCTGGGTATTCAACCTCCAAATACCTCATGGGGCTTGATGATTTCAGAAGGTCGTGAGTATTTGAGATCTTCTTGGTGGCTAGTTGCAATGCCAGGATTTGCGATTCTATTCACAACATTGAGCGTAAATATTATTGCTACCTGGTTTCGCGCTAAGACAGTTAAAAGTAATGCTCAAAGAGTCACTATACCAAAGGTGGCAAGCAAGTGAGCATTTCTAGCGAACTCCGTTTACGTGCACTTAATGCTGTGGTAACGAATGAAAAAGCATTCCCTAAGGCTACGAAAGTTAAAGTCTTTGATCCATATACATCAGAACTTATAGCTGAAGTTGCAAACTGCGGACTCGATGAAGTAAACCAGGCCTGCCTCCATGCTGAGAAAGCATTTAAAAAAGGGATGCCGTTATATGAAAGAATCGCAGTTTTAGAGAGATTAGCTTCAATTTTAACTACAAGAGGTGAAGATTTTGCGGCGCTCATAACACTTGAATCTGGAAAATGCATTAGAGACAGTCGAATTGAAGTAAGTCGCGCTATAGAAACAGTTAAGTTCACTGCAGCCGAAGCACGTACTGTGGCGTCCCGAGTAATACCAACAGATGTGACGGAGGCAGGATTTGGGAGCTTAGCTCTAGAGAAGAGAATTCCCCGTGGCGTTGTAGCAGCGATAACTCCATTTAATTTCCCATTGAATACAGTTGTTCACAAAGTTGCCCCTGCGATTGCAGTGGGATGTACGGTCGTACTTAAACCAGCACATCAGACACCGCTAACAGCACTTCTATTCCAAGATTGTGCTTTTCAAGCTGGCTTAGGTAAAGATTGGCTGAACGTAGTAACAGATGGTGATGGATCAGCCGGGGCAGCCCTTGTTGAAAATTCAATCCCTAGTGTAATTAGCTTCACGGGTAGTTCACGTGTTGGCTGGTCAATTGCTGCCAAGTCATCACGAAAGAAGACTTTGTTGGAGTTGGGTTCAAATGCTCCTGTAATTGTCACCGAAAGCGCGGATATCGAAGATGCTGCTGAAAAAATAGTCACCGGTGCTTATGCAGCAGGTGGTCAAAGCTGTATTTCTGTTCAGAGAGTGTTTGTTCACAGATCAATTTATGAGAAGTTTCAAAAGATTATTGTCGCAAAGGTTGGGAAGTTAAAAGCTTCAGATCCATTCGATGAATCAACCAGTGTTGGGCCTCTCATTACTACTGAAGCTGCTCAAAGAGTTAACTCTTGGATTGATGAAGCAAAGGCTGCGGGCGCTTCAATTCTTGTCGGTGGATCACATGGAGAAAAAGTTAATCTCCCAACCATCGTTGCTAATGCACCACTTGGTACTAAGTTGCGCGAGCAAGAAGTGTTTGGGCCTGTCTTTACTATGTTGGTTTATGACTCTTTCGGTGAGGCAATCAACCTTGCAAATGAAACTATTTATGGACTCCAAGCCGGTGTATTTACCCATGATCTTTCACAATCATTGGCAGCTTTTGAATCACTAGTTTTTGGTGGAGTGCTAATAAACGATATCCCGACATCAAGGCTGGATCAGCAGCCTTATGGAGGTGTCAGCGAATCTGGCAATACCCGAGAAGGCCCACATTATGCGATGCATGAACTAACCGATGTTCGGATGCTCAGAATGCGTTCAACGCAAGTTGGGACCATCCAATGAAAAAAGTATTAGAAGGCATTCGAGTTCTTGATTTTACGGAACGAGTACAGGGTCCATTCGCGTCGCAAATTTTAGGTGATTTGGGTGCCGACGTGATCAAAGTTGAACGCGTAAATCCTAAAACGCCTGACGGACGTAGTGATGAAAGATATTTAGAAAGCTCTGAATTACCTACTCTATACAGTGCCACTTTCCTGGCAAACAATAGAAATAAACGTTCGATTGCAATCAATCTAAAAGATCCTGAAGGAATTGCAATCGTGCATCAATTAGTTGCTACTAGCGATGTACTTTGTGAAAATTTTCGACCTGGGGTAATGAATCGCCTTGGGTTAGGGTATGAAAAGTGTCTAACACTTAATGAGAAAATTATTTATTTGTCTTCAACAGGCTACGGCTCTAAGGGGCCATACAGCGAAATGCCTGGACAGGATCTTTTAGCGCAAGCCATAAGCGGTATGGGACAAATGAATTTGTCCGCTTCAGGCCACCCGCAACCAGTTGGAATGTCCATCACTGATCTTTTGGGGGGAATTTACGGAGCACTTGCAGTTGTTTCTGCAATCCTTCATCGTAATCAAACGCAGGAAGGCCAACTCGTAGAAGTAGATTTACTCAGTAGCGCCATATCAGTATTAAATGAACATGCTGTGCATTTTCTAAACAATAAAAATGTTGGAGAGCCACAACGGCTTACTGAGATGCATGGTCACGGTTATATTCCTCCTCCCTACGGTTTCTATAAAACAAGTGATGGACATGTCGCCCTGGCTGGCGGAAGCCAAATACCTGAGCTATGCAAAATTCTGGGTACAGAGAATTTATTGGATAATGAAAAATTCGCGACTTACCAGGACAGACTCTTAAATCGCGTAGAAATGGAACAAGTTCTTGAAAAAGCGCTCCAAAAGCGCTCAACGAGTGAGTGGATGCAGTTCTTTAAAACTGCAGATATTTTCGCAGCCCCAGTCAATACGTTCAGTCAAGCTTTTGAAAATAAACAGGTTGAGTATCAAAATCTAATTGTTGAAACTGAGAATGCCGGAAGCAAAATTAAATTAGTTGCACCTGCAATCAAAATGTCCAAAACCCCCCTTAAAGTCAGGATGGCACCACCACGCCATGGGGAACATACAAAACAAATTCTCAATGAAATGGGATTTGATGATCAGGAAATTGAATTGAAAATGGAGAGGGGTTCTGTCGCATGATTGGTAATAAAATTGAAAGTAAAGTTGCACCAACACATGCAGGGGGACCTCTGTTAGAAGTTAAGAATTTGAAAGTTAGCTTTGAAACTGTCAATGGAAGAGTTTTGGCGGTTAATGATCTGAATTTCAGCGTGCAAACTGGTCAACGAATCGGAATTGTTGGTGAGTCTGGTTCAGGAAAATCTGTTGCAGCACAGGCTCTCATGGGAATTCTACGTGGCGCCGATATCAGCGGAGAAATAATTTTTCGAGGAACGAATCTATTGGAATTAGAGGAAGATCATTATCGAAAGCTGCGAGGGTGGGACATCTCCTATGTCTTTCAAGATCCTCTATCGGCTCTAGATCCAATTCGCACGATAGGTGATCAAGTGAGTCAGGTTCTTCGCCTAAGAAATGTAAAAGCAGCCGAGGCGAAGAATAAGACTTTAGAGATCCTTGACCGAGTTGGGATAAAGGATCCGCAACGCAGATACAACGATTACCCGCACCAATTTTCAGGTGGAATGCGTCAAAGAGCAATGATTGCAATGGCGCTCATTGGTGAGCCTTCCCTTGTAATTGCAGATGAGCCAACTACTTCTCTGGATGTGAGAGTGCAGGCACAAGTAATTGACTTATTCAACAAGTTAACAGAGGAGCAAGGAACAGCTGTTATTTTCATTACTCACGATTTATCGATAATGGCAGGATTTGCTGAGGATGTGTATGTTATGTATGCGGGCAATATCGTTGAATCAGCAAAAACTGATGAAATTTATTATCGCTCAATACACCCTTACACATTGGGTCTATTAGGTTCAATCCCACGCATTCGTGGCCCGGTTCTTAAATCACTTACTGCGATTAAAGGTAAGCCACCAGCACCGACAGATATTCCTCCAGGTTGCCCTTTTCATCCTCGTTGTACCTATGCATCAAGTGAGTGTGCTGAATTGAAGCCAACCTTACAAATACCTAAGAGTGGTAATCATCTTTCGGCCTGCCATCACAGCGAACTCCTTAGTCAAAAAAATGGGAGTCGATAATGCAACCAATACTTGATGTAGAAAATCTTGTAAAAGAGTTTCCGTTTAAGGGAGATAAAAAGAACGGTGTTCCACGAGCTATCGATGACATTAGTTTTCAAGTATTTGAGGGAGAAGCGCTGGGTCTAGTTGGTGAATCGGGATCGGGGAAGTCAACTACGGCACGTTGCATTTTGCATTTATTGAAACCCACAAGCGGGAAAGTGAGTTTTCAAGGATCAAACGTACTCGAAATGAATAAGAATGAATTAAAGAGTTTTCGTAAAGATGCGCAAATTGTTTTCCAAGACCCTTATTCATCTCTTGATCCACGCATGAAAGTTGGTGACATTATTGGGGAGGGGATTGAGATTCATAACCCCAAAATTTCCAAACAAGAGCTTCGAAACGAAGTTATTGAGATGATGGAATTGGTTGGATTACGCCCAGACCATTTCAATCGCTACCCGAGAGCATTCTCTGGTGGAGAGCGCCAGCGCATCGGAATTGCCCGCGCACTGGCGGTAAAGCCAAAGTTACTCATTTGTGATGAGCCAGTTGCTTCACTTGACGTCTCAATTCAAGCACAAATTTTGAACTTGCTTCAAAAAATGAAAGAAGAATTGGGTCTCACAATTCTTTTTATTGCACACGACTTAGCGACAGTTCGACATTTATGTACACGAATTGCAGTTATGGAGAGTGGAAAAATTAGGGAAATCGGTGACAGGTCTCAAATTTATGAGAATCCACAACATCCATACACCCAATCCCTAATTGCGATTGTGCCCGAGCCTGATCCGATCTCTGAAAGAGCAAGACTTGTCGAGAGAAAGTTGTCCAAATTGAAGGAGCAGCCATGACAAAAAAAGATGCTTATGAAGGCGTTCAATTTGAAGTCACAGACAGTGTTGCCACCATTACATTGTCTAGGCCGAAATCTTTAAATGCCATGGATTCAAATGTACATAGAGCCATTGTTTCAATTATTGATGAGGTTGATGACACAGAATCAATCAAGGTTGTTGTCTTTAAGGGAGAAGGTAGGGCTTTTAGTACTGGATCAGACTTAAAAGAAATTGGTCAGCTCTCTGGGATTGCAGAACAAAAATATGTAGAGCTAGATTTTTCTACTAAGAATCGCATAGCTGCTTGTAAGAAGCCAACCATTGCCTCAATCCATGGGTATTGCCTGGGCGGGGGATTGGAATTGGCTTTGGCATGTGACATAAGGATCGCAGCAAACAATGCAATATTTGGTTTTCCTGAAGTTGGATTGGGTAGTTTGCCAGGATCTGGAGGCCTACAACGTCTGCCAGAAGTTGTTGGCCGTGGTGTTGCAAAAGAATGGATTTTGACTGCGCGACGAATTGATGCCGAGGAGGCTTTTTTTAGGGGCCTCATATCTCAAAATGTTCCAATTGAAGAGCTAAGTGAAGCTACGAATGCGCTCGCAAAAAACATGTCGCGATTGAGTCCTATGGCCGTACGTTTGGCAAAAGTGGCGTTAACTCCCGAACCGATTTCACACAACAGCCTTGTTGGAGCATTTCAAATGTTGGCAGGAGATGCATGCCATTCACAAGCTTCCTACGCAGAAGCAACACAGAAATTTTCTGATTCGTGAAGAATCAGGAAATCACATTCATGAATGTGAATGTGAAGGAGTCGAACAGAAATGTTCAGCCCCGAATTACTAGGAGATGGGATGAAGGTGAGTAAATCGATGATGATGAATCACAAAGAGAGAGGTTTCACTAGGTTGAGCAAGCGCCTAGTATTAGCTCTCGCCGCTGCACTCGTTCTGACAGGATGTTCATCTGGCGGAGAGTCTGCAACAAGTGAAATAACAATTGTGCTTCCTGAAGAGCCAAGATCTCTTGCAAGCTGGAATGCATACTCCAATGATGGTCACCCAATTTTGAGAAATATTGGAGAAGCCCTCGTTAATAGAGATCCAGTCTCAAATGAATTAGTAGGAGAATTAGCTACTTCATGGGAGCAAGTTGATCCAAAGAATTGGCAATTTACATTGCGTGAAGGTGTGACTTTCACTGACGGAACTCCATTTAATGCCGAGGCTGCTGCTGCTGGCTTAAATTATGTTCTCAGTGAAGCCAATGCATTCCCAATGAGAAATTTCCTTGGTTCTCAGACCACAGCAAGTGCTGTAAGTGAGTATTTGCTCAATGTTGCGACAGTAGACCCAGATCCAATTTTGGACTTGCGTCTATATTTCGTAACTATTCCTCAAGCTGCAGCAATTGCAGCAGATCCAGCTTCATATGAGACCAATCCAATTGGAACTGGTCCTTACAAGCTAACATCATGGACACGCGGTGAGAGCATTGTGCTTGAGCAGAACACAGACTGGTGGGGAATCTCATCACCTGATGATGCAAAGGGCACTCAGTCAATCGCTAAAGCAACATACGTGTTTAGAACTGAACAAACTGTTCGTTCAGCCATGGTTGAAGCCGGTGAAGCTGACTTCAGTCGCTGGATCTCTCCAGAAGACTGTGATGCGGGAGTTGTTGTTTGTTTAGGCGGAGCAACTGTAGAAACAGGAATACTTCGACTCGACAACGTGCACCCAGCTATGAAGGATCTTCGTGTACGTACCGCTATGGCTCTTGCTTTTGATAAGCAAGAAGTTATGGACCTAATCGGTGGCGGAGACCCAGTACCACAAATTGTTGGGCCATCAGCATTGGGCTTCAATGATGACCTTGAACCATTTGCGAAAGATGTTGAAAAAGCAAAGGCACTTATTGCCGAAGCTAAAGCAGCTGGCGTAAATGTAAGTGCTCCAATTACCGTTGCAGCACGAACAGGTTATGTTGCAAACGGACAAGAAGCACTCACTTACATAGCTGATGCATTTAATGCTATTGGCTTGACTGCAAAGACAACCATGCTTGATACAGCAGCTGCTGAGAAGCAGTGGACTATGGGATACAAGAATATTCCTACGGACCGTGGTTGGGCTGGCTTCTGGTTCCATGGCAATGAGCTAATGGATTATTCAGCAAGCGTTGGTAGCTATTACGCATGTAATGGACCAGTTTCAGCATATTGCAACCCAAAGGTCGACGCTTTGTATAAAGAAGCGCTCCAGGCAACCGGACAAGATCGCGATACAAAGCTGGCAGCAATTGCAGCATTTGTATATAACGATGCTGCCGTAATTCCAGTAGGACAGCCACTGTTCTACTTTGGATTGTCTGACAAGATCAATTGGGCACCTCGTATGGATGGATTTATCTTGCTAAAAGAAATTTCATTCAAGAGCTAATTGACCCGAATTGCTTGGCCGATAACTTAAAAGTTATCGGCCAAGCAATTCACTAATTCTTCAAAACTACAATTTATAGAAAAGGGGAATCAAGAGTGACATACACGAATCCGCTCACAGATGCTTGGGCAAATGGACGTCAATTGCTTGGAAGTTGGTGCACACTGCCGAGTTCACTCATGGCTGAGATTGCAGGAAGACAGGGATTAGATTATGTCTGTGTAGATCTTCAGCATGGCATGATCGATGATTCATCTTCAATAAGTATGTTGCAAGGAATCGCTGCATCCGGATCAATTCCAATTGTTCGTTCCCGCTGGAATGAACCCGCAGCGATTATGTCCGCTCTTGACGCTGGCGCACTTGGAATTGTTGTTCCAATGATTAACAATGCCAAGGAAGCTATTGCAGCAATTGATGCATGCCGGTACCCACCATATGGCCACCGTTCATATGGACCGATTCGTGCACGCGACATGATTGGCTCAACAGATCCACGGGAACTTGAGAAAGTTGCCTGCATTTTAATGATTGAGACTATTGAGTCACTCGAGAATTTAGATGAAATTCTCACAGTAACCGGTCTAGATGCAATCTATATTGGACCAAGTGATTTAGCTCTTTCATTGGGATTTGCACCCGGAAGCAGTGATCCCAAAATTGCCCAGACGATTGACGAAATTGTAAGTGCTGCAAGACGTCATAAAATTCCAGTGGGTATCCAGTGTGGTGACGGCGACGGAGCGCGTTTTTATCTTGAAAAGGGCTTTGATTTCATAACTGTTTTCTCTGACGCAGGTTTATTCGCATGGGCTGCCAAACTACAACTGACTCTTGCTAAGAAAAAGCCTGATGACGATGCAGTGAAATCCAAGAAGCTAGGGAATTATTGAGAGGTTTGATGATGCCACTTTTCCGCTTCATTTTTAAAAGAGCTTGTTATTCTGCGGCAGTAATTCTCGCGGTCTTGACAATAGTTTGGGTTATAGTAAATCAAATTGGCGACCCAGTAAGATTGCTACTTCCTGTTGAAGCGGGACCTGAATTAATTGCTGCAACAAGAATGAAATTTGGCCTAGATGACCCTATGGCCGAGCGGTTTTTGCGAGACTTAACGGGATGGCTTCAAGGTGATTTTGGGAACTCCCTTTGGCAAGGGGTCCCAGCACTGCCTCTAGTTTTAGACCGATTGCCAAATACAATTCTTCTTTCATTCGCAACATTGGGATTTGCAGTACCAATGGCTATTGCATTGGCGGTCATTTCAGTTTTGAGACCTGGAAAGTTAATTGACAACATCTTGTCTACCTTGTCCTTAGCGGGAGTTTCGATAGCAGATTTTTGGCTTGGCTTGATGCTTATCTTGATAGTTGCAGTGCAGTTTGGATGGCTTCCAACTTCTGGTTTTAATTCCCCCGAATACATTATTTTACCTTTACTTACTTTGGCGTTTAGGCCTATTGGACGTCTATCTCAAGTTGCTCGGTCTTCATTACTTGAAGAGATGAGCAAACCCTACATAACAACGCTTCGTGCCCAAGGTATGTCTGAATTTAGGATCGTTAGAAGGCACGCAATGAAAAATAGTCTTATTTCATTTATCACTGTAAGTGGGGACGAACTAACTAGTTTGCTCAATGGAGCTGTCGTTGTTGAAACTATCTTTGCTTGGCCAGGTATTGGAAGCCTCTTCATCCAAGCAATTACAAGAAGAGATTTACCTTTAATTATTCCTTGCGTCTTAGTGATTGCATTAATGGTTGTACTGGTCAATTTAATAGTTGATCTACTGTATGCAAAAGTAGATGCACGCACATCAAATTATTAGCTCAGAAAGAGAGTTGTGAAAAATATGACTTCAAAAGGCCCACTAAGTGGTGTAAAGATTTTGGATTTTACTGAGCGAATGCAAGGTCCATATGCAACGCAAATGCTGGCTGATATGGGTGCCGATGTAATTAAGGTCGAGCGCAGAGACTCTTTGACACCAGATGGTCGGCCAGATGATCGTTATGGCGAAAAGGGTAACTATGGAAAAGACCATGAAGATTCCAAGGTTTACTCTGCTGGATTTCTAGCTTGTAATAGAAATAAGCGCAGCATCACTTTGGATCTAAAATCACCTGGCGCGTTGGCAATGATCGAGCGCTTAATACTCTCTGTCGACGTGGTGTATGAAAATTTTAGACCAGGTGTTATGGATCGACTTGGCGTTGGTTACGAGCGCTGTGCTGAAATTAATCCTTCAATTATTTATGCATCAGCCACAGGATATGGACCAGATGGACCGTATGTGCGCAGGCCAGGCCAGGACGTATTAATTGAAGGACTAACAGGTTGGGGTTACATCAATGGTGATAGCGATGGGAATCCTGTTCCAGTGGGTACCGCAATTGCTGACACCCTTGGAGCAATGAACGGCGCATTCGCAGTTGCCTGTGCTTTAAATCATCGCGCAAATACAGGAGAAGGACAGCGCGTCAATGTTTGCCTATTTGATAGTGCTTTAGCAGCTTTAGCTGAATGGGGTGTTCACTATTTGAATACAGAAATTGGAGAACCAAGACGGAGTCCAAAAACTCACGCAAGTCCTTACACGCCTCCGCCATACGGATTTTATAAAACCAAGGATGGTCATATTGCACTATCAAGTGGGCGACAGATTAAGGCGTTGAGCAAGATTTTAGGGATTGATGATCTATCCGCCGATCCTAAGTTCTCTTCATATTGGCCAAGATTTGACAACCGAAAAGAGTTTTCTGAAATTTTGGAATCAGCACTGAGTAAAAAGACAACACAAGAGTGGATAAGTTTGATGGAACCAGAAGATCTTTTTGTCGCTCCTGTGAATTCCTTTGAGCAAGCTTTCAAAGATCCACAAGCAATGCATAATAATATGGTGGTGGATGTTGAAAGTCCTATTGGAACTCTGAAATTAATGGGCTTGCCATACAAACTTAGCAAGACTCCAGCATCTATTCGAACAGCACCTCCACTACATGGGCAACATACTGATGAGATTTTGGCAGAATTTGGCTTTTCTTCATCTGAAATCGAAGAGTTAAGAAATTCGAAAACTATCTAGTTAAATAATAAAATACTCTTTTGCTTTCTTTGTAGCTTCATGTCTTCCATTTACATCTAATTTCCTATAGATGTTCCGTAGGTGGGTTTTCATGGTATTTTTCGAGATGTGCAAAGTTTGACCTATTGATGAGATCGAATTTTCTGAAACTAGATAGTTTAAGACCTCTATCTCGCGCGATGTTAGTTGCTCTCCAGATTCTTTTACAAATTGATTACGTTCTTTAATACGCTCAATTGCTAACCTACTCAATGATTCTAGCCAGATAGAGTTACTAGCTAGGGATAAGTTGATAATTGCTTCCAAGGTTAAATTATCTTGCCGTAAGAAAATTTCAAGGGCCCCTACCTGCTCCCCTTTAGCCAGTGCAATTTTTAGGTATTCGCGTTGATTCTTAACCCCTTCGGTCTTTACTTTAGACAAATGTAAATTTTTTCTAATAATCTCATGTGCAGTGCCTTCTGCAAGCTTCTTGGTTTCGTTTACATCATCTGGCTTAAACTTCCTGAAAACACTTTTACCTTGATGCTGCAAATATTTCATTTCCGAGTTGCGATCTAGAATATTGTTTAGTCTACCCAGATCATTAGAATGATTTTTAGCGAAAAACTCTGCCAAATCAACTAACCAGATTAAAGCCTTCAGATTCGGATTAAATAGGAGCTCATTTTTTAATCTATTTATTTCATTAGAGACCCTATCCTGGCTATTAGGAATCCGTGACAAAATTCTAATCTCGCCAACTTCGCAAAGATATGCGACGAAGGTTAAATTGTTTTGCTTAGCCTCGTTCTTCAGCTTGACAATTTCATCCAATGCTTCATTAATCATGGAGAATTCATAAAAACAGCGAATTACAACAAATTTGCAATCAAATGGGTCTGCAATACCAACTCGACCAGATGCCTCCTCGATAGCAATTGTGGTCTTAGCCAATTCAAAGGCTTGTATATATTCACCATGGGCAAGTAATTGCATAGATTTGATTGCAGATTTGGCTTGATCTAATACAGCTAAATTGTCTGGATTTACTATTGTCGAGATATCTTTGGCACACTTATCTATAAGTTCAATGTCGGAAGTGACTAGGCCAATGCAGGCAACTAGACGTATCAATCTACCTTTGTCCATTGGGTCTAAAGTGCCGCTCTTTATTGGAGAAGCAATTGCTACCTCAGCGTGCTTTAGTGCTAGTTGATAATTACCATTATGAAAGTTTACGTTTGCCCGACACAAGTTACTGATTTGATCGACCCAAACTTTGATCTCGTCTTCCCGAGTACTCTCTTCAAGTTCATCCAGGAGGTTGATACAATTAGTGAAATTTAAATCAATTAAAGATCCAATGGCCTCAAACCCCTTAGCCATAAAAAGACTATTTCGTGATTGATCAAGTGAGCTCTTTGCAAACTCAGTAAATTCTTTTCCTTGTCCAGTTAAAGAAAGTTCTGCCATTCTGGTTAAATAAAGGCGATAGAAAAAATCTAGGTCATTCTTTTCAATTGCATTTTCAATAATCTTGTGGACACTGCTGCTATAGGCAGGTATGGGTGACCCTACATCTTTATTGCTCACCCCCTAAGGGTGACGGATCAAAGGGATTTTTTCACCCATTAATCAGAGAATTGGGGTGATAAATGCGGGGGATTTGCTAGATAGGTGGCCGGGAGAAGTCAGTTGAGCTGCGAGTGCTCACCCAGTTAGTAGGCCGACGAGACCCCCATGCGCTTACTAGTTGGCAACTGATCTTACGAACTCTGTTTAAATAAGGCATAGTCATCGGTAACTATCCCCTGGACGCCTAAGTTTTCTAGCTCCTTGCTCTCCGCAACAGAATTAACGGTCCAGACATAAATAGCGATATTCAATCGCTGGCAGGAAGCTATGAATCTTTTTGTGAGAATTTGTAATCCATACATTGACTGAGGAATCATCGCAAACTTATCTGCCGACTCTAAGTTCACAGTTCTTTGCAAACCCAGTCTAATCAAATGAACTTCTTTGGGGGTCAGGGCAGTTCTAAGTAATGGAAATTCCTTCCTGACCTGATTTACACGCTTACTTGAAAATGATCCGACTATAAAATTAGAGAAATCTCGTGTTCGAAGCCAAGCAATAAATGGTTTTACCGATGCATCATTTTTAATGTCAATCGAAACTATTGCCTCTGGAAATGCTTTGATGAGTGCATCAAGTGAGCACCATCGATATAAGCCCATTACTGGATTTCTATTCAACTCTTCAAAGGTTAGATTGATTATTTCCTGGTCAATACCGGTTAATCGCTTGATATTTGAGTCATGGGCCAAAACCAAGGTTCCATCTTTGGTCACGTGGATGTCAGTTTCAAAATGACGTATGCCGTCTTTCCAAGCTAGTTCAAATGCTTCTAATGTATTTTCAGGCCCAGGATTACCGCGATGTGTCCAAACGATCATTCAAGCGACCAGAATGGGCCATTTATTTTTTAGAGCGATATTTTGAAGTTGCTTATTGGGATTAACAATAAATGGATTGCCTACCGAAACCAAGAGAGGTAAGTCATTTGCAGAGTCACTATAGGCAAAGGATTGTGATAGATCGTAAGCCTTCACTTTTGCCAGTTCCTTGATTGCATTGGCTTTATTGATTCCGTGCATCGCACCCGCCCGAAGTTCCCCGGAGTAGTAACCCTTGATTACTTCACCAGATGTTCCATATGCCCCAGTCATATTGAGCTTAGAGGCAACTATTGATGCAATTTCAATTGGGGCCGCAGAGACAACCCATGTGTCATGTCCTATGCTCTGATGTTCTTCAACTCGGCGTTGCATGTTTGGAAAGATTTTCTTTGGTAAAAACTCTTGGACAATCTCTTCGCAAAGTTCGATAATAAGTTGCTGTGATCGACCACGTGCAAAATCTAGAATCTTCTTTGTTGCATGGCACATTGCAGTCATGCTCTCCTGTTTTTGTTTTCTGAATTTGTAGTTCTCAAGGGCAAATGATGCGACTTGGCGGCGTTGAAGTATTCCTGATTTCACCAAACCACGCACAAAGTAGTAAATTGATGAACCGTCGATGAGGGTATTGTCGAGGTCAAAGAAGGCAGCTCGCGAGCTTTTTTCAAGGGCAACAGGCTTCATGAGAAAAGGATGACATTTATCTGAAGGGGAGCGCTCTGAAATGAACTGAACGGAAAGTGAATGCTGCGCGAAGAGTTCCCTCAATCTGAAGTCGAAGGTTAAGGTGGCATTAACCAGAAGTTAAACCTGTGAACTTCTTGGGCCTCTATAAATATCCCATGCGAGTACTTATCTCGGCAGAGTCATTTCTCCCGCGCACCAACGGGGTGACGAATTCGGTACTTCGCACAGTTCGCTTCCTCAAAGAAAATGGGCATTACGTTCTTGTCATCGCACCAGGTGAAGGTCCTATCTCGGTCGATGGAATATCCATTCGACGAGTACCAGCACTTGCATTTCAAAGATTTGCTCAAGTGGATATACCTGGTGTGCCAACATCGACTTTAATTAAAATAATTAAGGATTTTGCCCCTGATGTAGTCCACTTGGCATCACCATTTTTACTAGGTGAGCAAGTCAGAAAAGCAGCCCAAGCATGCGGGGTGCCAGTTGTTGCCAACTACCAAACTGATGTTTCTGGCTTTATCAATTTCTATCGTCTCACGACAGCGAAGGCACTTGTTGAAAAGCGTCTCAAAAAAATCCATAACGGTTCGACAATAACGCTTGCACCATCTAGTGATTCGGAAGATTATTTAACGAGGTTGGGAATTTCAAGAATTGTGCGTTGGGGACGTGGCGTAGATCTAGATCAATTCAATCCAAAATGGCGATCAAAGCGAGTTAGAAAGTCTTGGGGAGCCGACGAGAGCTCGTGCGTTATCGGTTTTGTTGGTCGCTTGGCTCCAGAAAAGCAGGTACACAAACTTTCTTTACTTGGTGATATTGGAAAACTTACAGGCAAGAAAGTTATACAAGTTATTGTTGGAGATGGCCCAAGCAAAACCGCTCTACAAAAAACCTTACCAGATGCAATTTTTCTTGGACATCAAAGTGGTGAAGAGCTAAGCCGTGCAATCGCCTCTATGGATGTATTGATTACAACTGGAGAAAACGAAACATTTTGCCAGGTAATTCAAGAGGCTATGGCGGCAGGATTACCCGTGATTGCTCCAGAAATTGGTGGACCAAAAGATTTGATTGATCACGGAACTACGGGACTTTTCTATAAGCCAAGTGATAATTTTGATATTCGGAAGAAAGTTTTACAGTTAGTCAATGACAATGAACTAAGAGCGCAAATGAGCAAGAATGCCTTTGAAAAGGTTCAAAGTCGCACCTGGTCCAAAGTTTGCTCAGAGTTATTTGAAATTTATGAGCAGACCCTGCAGGAAAGCAAGAGTGAAGGCTTTGCTTCATGACTCGCATTGCCCACATCGCCAATATGTATGGTCCAAAAAGTGGTGGGCTTAAGACAGCAATGCGCGAATTAAGCCATGAGTATGCCTTGAGAGGCCATGAAGTTTTACTAGTCGTGCCTGGAGCAAAGAATGAATATTCCAACACTGGAGCGATCACAACTATTAGTGTGGCTGCGCCAAAAATTCCCTTCTCCGGTGGCTATCGAATAATTCTTAATACAGGGGCAGTTATCGATATTCTAAAAAATTTTCAACCTGAGGTATTAGAAGTATCTGACAGAACAACTCTTTTACGCGTTGCACGTTGGGCGCGAAGAAAAGAAATACCAACTGTATTTTTCGCACATGAGCGTGTAGACGGGGTTGTAAAAGCCTTTGGAAAGTTAATCCCTTACAAAAACTTCTTAACTCGCCGTTGGAATATTTTTACCTCAAAATCAGTAGATCGAATAGTTGCAACTACAAACTTTGCAGCAGGGGAGTTTGTGGATTTAGGGATGCAGATTAGCAATACCTATAGCTCACAGCTTGTATCGATTCCTTTGGGTGTTGATTTAGAGGTATTTGATCCCTCAAATAGACATTCAGATTCTGAACTCTATGGAAGTCTTCCGGATCAATTTTTATTGGCCTGTACACGTCTATCTAAAGAGAAAGACCCTTTGTTTATTCTAGAGATTGCTAGGTCTTTGGCAGATTTTGGTATTGAGACTCCAATTGTTATCGCCGGATCTGGTCCACTGGAAAAAAAGATCGCACGGATCATCGAAAGTGAAGAGTTAAATGTGATTCTCTTAGGCTTTGTCGCAGACAAAGATTTTCTTGCCAAGTTAATGTCACAAGCTAGCGCCTTCTTGGCTGTGGGTCCGATTGAAACATTTGGACTTGCCGCACTTGAGTCACTTGCATCAGGTACTCCAGTGATTTGTCGTCAAGAAGCAGCTATCTCTGAAATTATTAGCTTGAAGTCAGGATCAGCACTTCCTCGTGATGCAGCCCAGTGGCGTGATCAGATTATTGATTTCTTACATCTAGATCGTGAGTCAGTCAGAAGCCATGCTCGTGCTCGCGCTGAAACTTTCTCTTGGGAAAGAAGTGCAGATATGTTGCTAGATTTGTATGAATTGGAGCGCATCGCATGACAACTCCTACATTCGAGCAGAGTGGTTTACATAATAGAAATCCTTTGTATCAACTTCGTCACATCACCAGTTTAAAAGTGATTGCAATGGGAGATAGTTCTGTTTTTGGAGTTGGCGATCATGGCGACACCATCCCATCGGTCGGAGCAGGGTGGGCTGGAAGACTTGCCCACGATCTAGGTGCGGCTCGCTTTATTAACGTTGCTAAAAATGGTTCTAGAGCTAGGGATTTAGTTAAACATCAACTCAGTGCTGCGCAAGCTTTAGATCCAGATTTAGTTTTGATCTGCATAGGTACCAATGATGTGCTTCGGGGAGATTTCTCGCCCGAAGAGATCCACGAATCATTGTTTAAAGTAATTGAAATGTTAGATAACTCCAAAACTTTGATCGTCTTGTTGGGATTACCTAATCCGATGCGCACAGCGCCTGGACCTATCGTGCTTCGAAAGATACTATGCGCACGAGTAGCAATAATCAATGAAATATATTCAGAGATTGCTGATAAAGGATTAGCACTTTTTGTTCCAACATGGGATTCAAAGATCGC
>CAMCYA010000010.1 GCA_945883675.1 Bifidobacterium breve | reverse complement strand
GGTACCGTTGTTAACCACGACCATTGCAGTAATGGTTGAATCATCCGCTCACCAAATGAGAGTGCAATCTGGCGTGGGTAAGGTGAGATGAAATCTAGCGAAGTTGATTTCAATGTGGCGACTGATCGAGCGATGGCATCAGGAGTAAGCCGCACATCTGCATCAACTGAAACCAGAAATTCTTCATTTGATTGATCAAATAACTGTTGAAGTGCCCAAGTTTTACCAATCCACCCTTGTGCCAATGGCGCACCTTTTATGACAGTAAACCGTGAATCACCTGCTGTGAATTGCTCAAGCAGATCAAGAGTGAGATCTTCGGAGTTGTCGTCTAGAAGATAAAAGTGAAAATCTCCAACCTGTCGAGACAGCGTTGCAATAAAATCTTGAATGTTTTCCGCTTCATTGCGCAGGGGAACGAATACCCCTGCCCTTTGATCACTAACAGCATGAGGGTTTCGGATGAGAAAAAAATTCATCAAAGTCAATGTCATTAATAACAGAGGCAAAATGTAGAGCAGTGAGTTAAAGATTTACGGCCTTCCGATCCATCGATTGAAAAAATATGGGATAAGAAGTATTCCTAAAATCAAACCAGAGAACATTGAAATTCCGGGGCGACCAAAGAAAAAGAGATTTCCCACAACGCCGGAGAAAAGTGTCCAAAATAAAATTATGTCAGCTGGAATTAAGGAGCCGCTATTTTTGCGACGATCGCGAGGTGTGAAGAAGTGAAGTATGGACATCAAGGCCATGCCAGAGAGCAACCATCCAAATGTATTTGAAAGTGGAATTTCAGGTTGAAATGGAACATGTGCACCGGATACCTGCCATGTCCATCGACCGGCGCTGACCATCAGTGGATCTAAGAACAAATCCCATGCACACATGAGAGCTGCTCCATACAAAAATACCCAAGATTTTGCGATCCTGCGGGCAGCAATTAGACATGGATGAGCAATCATCAACCATGCAAATGGAACAACCAAAGGAACATCAAGGACTTTAGGTCCCAAAGTATCTGAATATACGTAGTCGCCAAAGGGCCACCCAGTTGTTACTCCAAGTTGTTCTATCCAAAATCCAAACAAAATTGCGATCACAAGCAGAGTTAATCCATACCTAGCTCCATACACTGCAAAACCATGTAAGAACATTGCAGTTGCTGCTGTGTATACAGATGCAATTGTTATGAAATCTAAAGCAAATCCATCGACAAGTGGATAAGCAATCTGCATTGCAATTGTAAGTCCAAGAAAAATAAAGATTAAAAGCGTTAAGTAAGGCGAGGTACTGCGACGCACAAATTTTCTTGGAGTAAATTGGCGCATAGACATAGGGATAATTCTGCCCTATAAATCTCGACCTACTTCATCAAACCCCGCTGCTCAAGTACTGCAAATCTGGCAAAAAGCTCTTCTGAATACCAGTTATAGCGTGCAGTATCTGCGATTGCCTTTTGGTGGGCTTGCCCACGGTAAGCAAAATCTCGCACAGCTGCAGCTGATTCCCACAGTGAAAAAGTCCCTTGCAATCCAATTGGAGCCTCTCCAATACCGATCGCGCTAACTAATCCTTCTGCAGATTTCAAAGAAATTGTTACTGGTGGCACTGATCTCCAAAATCGAAAATTTTGATGCCATTTAATCCGAGCACGTGTGATTGCAACAACTTGCCCGCTCCATGCCTTAATCGAATCTTTCGCATCTGCATTGTCTAACCCATTGCTAAAAGGATCTTTTCTGGCCCACTTGCCATGTGAAGAAATTGGAGAAAGCACTGCGCGAAACTCATTGACACTATTTTTGCGCCACTGTGAAATCACCGGAGAGCGATCGAAAGATTCAATATCATCAACGACTGCAATTAATCCCCAACTCAAGGGATCAGCATCTCGCGGGGTAAAAGTTTCACCCTTGCCAATTCCAAGAGATTTGTGAAAACCCACATTTTTATCCTGAAGAAGAAAGAAGCGATTCAAAGCCATGGATGCAAGAGCGAAAGGAATTCTTGAGGGTTTAATTCTCCAAAAATAAGCGATGACCATTAAGGCCCAACAATCATTGCTCTGGCACCAGTGCAGGCAAGTAATTCAGTAAAGGAAGTTGGATAGACGGCATGGGGATGACCGGCGGCTGCCCAAACAACTTCGTAATCGTTGAGCGCTTCATCAATGACAATAGTGGCGGGGGAGAGCCAGCCAATTGGTGCAACGCCCCCAATAGAAAAGCCAGACTTTTCCTTTACATAATCTGCATCAACGCGGTTAAGTTTTTCAATCCCTAAGCCATTAGCAACTAAATCTGTGTCAACTCGGTGACGTCCACTTGTAATAATCAAGAGTGGTGATTCATCTGGAAGTTTAAAAATGAGCGACGACGCGATTTGTCCAACTTCAATACCAAGGGCTGTTGCTGCTTCCTGGGCAGTGCGGGCACTATCTGAAAGTACATGGACTTCACCTTCAACTCCATGTTCATGCAAAGCGGCAAGTACTCGCTTTACTGCAGCTTTTTCTATTACACCTTCCATACGTTAACTTTAACAACTTATCTTTGGACTTCCCACACCATTAAGCAGCAAGGATCCAGGTTTCCGTCAGCGTAAATATTGAAATTACAAAAAGCAGGATTACAAAGCCATAACGCAGTATCTCTGGCTTGATGTCTTTGCTTTTAATTGAAGCCAAGCGCGAAACAATGACGGCTGCTAAGGCCATGGAGATTGGTACTTTCCAATTAACAGAGCCCCATCCCTGGAAATGACCTAAAAAGGCTGTAGATGAGTTGAGAGAGATTATTGCAAGCGATGTACCTGCAGCTTTGGCGGGAGTATTTTTAAAAAATAAAACCAGTATTGGAATAGCTAGAAAGCCTCCACCGATACCAAAAAAGCCCGTTATACAGCCAATAATAAGTGAGATCAATATGAGCCAGAAAATTGGAACTTTTTTCTCTGCTCCAGAGACAGGTTTAATCAACATTGTTGCAGCTGCTACCAACATAACCATTGAAAACCCTGTCGTAATAAAGTTATCAGAAAGTTTGTAGGCAACTAGTGAGCTAGCAATATTGGTCACAAGACCTAGACCCCAAATAACCAGAGCCTCCTTTATGAGAACATCTCTGTTTTTAAGTTTTGGAATAAGTCCTGAACCGGCAGCGAGTAAGACCACAGCTAATGCAGCAGTAGTTGCAGATTGCGGAGTGAAATCAAAGAGATATATAAGTATAGGAACGGTGAGCATCGCACCACCGGCGCCTACAAATCCCAGAATGCCACCTATAAAGCAGCCCGCTACAAGGCCACCAAGAATCTCCATGAAGCAATGATGGATGCAAAAGGCCCGTCAGTAATTAACCGACGGGCCTTTTGAAGTGAATTTCTAGTAATTAAAGGTTAAAAAACGCACCTGTAATTGATGGACCGAAATCTGTTCCCGTGGAAACGAGGGCAAAGATAATCAGCGCAGCGCCTGCTAATGAAAGATCTTTAAAGAAACCGATTGATTCATTTTGCTTGGCTGTTGCATCAGTTTCTTTCCAGAATGCGTGCATCAAGAATGCTGTTGGGATAAGAAATAGTGCGATGAGAAGTCCGCCAAGGTCGGCGTAAACACCAAATGCGATGTAGAGACCGCCGACAAGGATCATCAGACCCGATAGAACCACACTGAATTTTGCTGCTGGAACTTTCTTGTACTTGGCATATCCAGTCATAGCTTCCAGTTTGGTCAGGTGCGATACGCCTGAGCTGATAAAGATCAGCGCGAAAAGCACGCGGGCGATAATGAGAACGATGTCCATGAGACTCCTTAAGTAGATTAATTATGGCAATAGTAATTGAAGTTTCAACTATTTATTGCATCTGACACCCCAGGGGCTTGCTATTTGTCAGTGGAAAGGACTATTTTTCGAACATCTGTTCGAATTTCCCCTAATACTCACCCGATTACCCACAGCTGTGAAAGGTACCCGTAGAAAATGTCAGCTCCACAGATTAATCCTTCGGCCGATGTAACTATAGATGGGGCAACAACTCCCATTGAATTTACCTTTAGGGGCAAGCGCTTTCGTATACATGCAGTTCTTTCTAGATGGTGTGAAGCCGGCGGATGGTGGAATCGCATTAGCGATGGCAAATACCGCCCTGATGATCAAGCCCGCGCACTGTGGCGAGTAGAGGCTGCACCGATTGGCTCCTTAACGACCTTTGAACTCGAACGTGATGAGTTAACGGGTCAGTGGATTATTCGTAGCGTATGAGTTTTATTCACCTTAATGTTGCTAGTGCCTACTCATTAAAGTATGGAACAACTCGACCCAGTGATTTAGTAGAGCGAGCCGCACAGTTTGAAATGCCTGCACTAGCGTTAAATGACCGCGATGGTTTAGCAGGTGCCATTGAATTTGCTCAAAGTTGTGTTGAGTATGGCGTTGCACCGATTATTGGAGTCAACTCTGCAATCGAGTTAGGCGGGGTTAAGGGGCGGATTACATTACTTGCCCACGGCGATGGCGGATGGCGCTCGCTGTGCAGATTGATGACATCTCTAGCGATGACAAGTGATACTCGTAAGCCAGTTCTAACTCTAGATTTTTTACAGCGTTTTAGTAATTACAGCACCAATCTCTATGCATTACATGGACCAGAATCCCCAATGAGTAATGCAATACAGGCACATCGCTTTGATCAAGCTCTCTCTATTTTTAATCAAACCCGAGATTTATTTGCCAGCAATGCAGTCGAATGTGTTTCACATTTAATCGCCGGTAAGGGCCCCCGATCTACTGAGCACGCTGCTAGATCCCTAGTTTTTGCTCGCGATAATGATATTGATGCAGTCGTTACTAATGCAGTGCGGATGCTAGATAGAAGAGATGGTCCGATAGCTGATGTCTTAGATTGCACGCGCCAATTAGTACCCTTACATGAGCGTCATCTTGAACGTCGCAATGCTGAAGGATTTTTGAAATCTAGTGATGAAATGATCTATCTAGCTAGCGAAATTGCACGTGCTGCGGGTGAGTCAACTCCGCGGGCGTTACTTAAAACAACTCGCCAATGGGCCGAACGTGCCCTCCTATCGCCTCAGAGAGATATTGGTTTAGGGGGAGCGCATTTACCTGAGCCTCATGTGGTGGGCGCTGCAAATGCACAAGAGATGCGCGCCCTACTGCGCACTCGTAGTGAATCTGGAATCAATCGTAGATACAGCAAAAACGATGCGATTAAAAAAGCACGGGCCCGTTTAGATGATGAGTTAGCAGTAGTTGCAACCCTTGGCTACGAATCATATTTTTTAACTGTTGCAGATATTGCAGCAATGGCAAACGATGCCGGTATTCGAGTTGCTGCTCGAGGCAGTGGTGCAGGTTCATTGATCTGTCATCTACTTGGGATATCAAATGTGGATCCCATGCAGCACGGCTTACTCATGGAGCGTTTTTGCTCACCACTGCGCAAAGCGTTGCCAGATATTGATATCGATGTTGAGTCCGATAGACGTCTTGAGATCTATGACATGATTTTTAAACGCTACGGTGATAACAACTGGGATGTAGCAAATAATCAATCTCGATGCGCCGTTGTCGCAATGGTTGATACCTATCGCGCCCGACATGCCATTCGTGATGCAGGTGCAGCTTTAGGCCTACCTGGCATGGAGATCGACATGCTTGCAAAATCTATGCCGCATATCAGGGCTCGTAACATCTCTAAAACTATCGAGTCCTTACCTGAACTTCGAAGACTCAACATCTCTTCACCTCTTATGGCCGCAACTATTGAGATAGCACAACGCCTCGATGGTCTACCGCGACATTTGGCGATGCATCCCTGTGCGATCGTTTTATCTGATGGTGGGTTTTTAGATCGCGCACCACTAATGGCTAGCGCTGGTGGATATCCCATGGTTGCCTTTGATAAAGATGGCGTTGAAGCAGTTGGCTTACTCAAACTCGATGTATTAGGAGTCAGAATGCAGTCAACAATTGCTTATTCAGTTAAAGAGATAGAACGGGTTCATAAAGAAAAAATTGATATTGATTTAGTGCCACTTGATGATCTGGCAACGTATGAACTTATTCAATCAACTCGCACGTTAGGGATTTTCCAGGTGGAAAGTCCTGGCCAGCGCGAACTAGTTGGGAAGCTTGCACCATCAAATTTCACCGATTTGATTATTGATATCTCTTTATTTAGGCCCGGCCCAGTTAAAAGTGACATGATCACGCCATTTCTTAAGGCCCGCCATGGATGGGCGCCTGCACAGATCATCCACCCTGACCTGTATGAGATTTTGGCTAGTACCGAAGGTGTTGTTGTCTTTCATGAACAAGTTATTCAGATCATTGCCACAATGACTGGAGCATCGCTAGCAACGGCCGATGAAAAACGTAGATCCCTAGGCGATAGAGATGGCCAACAAGAAGTATGTGATTGGTTTTTCCCTGCAGCAACAGCCAAGGGATATGAGCTTGTGATCATTCATAAAATTTGGGATGTGCTGCGAGCTTTTGCATCCTTTGGTTTCTGTAAAGCACACGCTGCAGCTTTTGCTTTGCCTACCTATCAATCAGCCTGGCTTAAAAGGCATTACCCAGCAGCATTTCTTGCCGGAGTATTAACTCACGATCCAGGAATGTATCCCAAACGTTTAATCGTTGATGAGGCGCGACAGATGGGACTTACTATCGCACCCCTTGATGCAAATGCATCAGATGCGGTTTATCGCGTTGAAGATCATGGAAATGCAATTCGTATTGCGCTCTCAACTATTGCTCGAATTAGCGATAGCGAAGTTACATCGATTATTGCCGCTCGGCCATATATTGATTTAGCTGATTTCGTGCACCGCTCAGGAGCTAGCGCACCAGTTATTGAAAGCATGATCCTTACGGGAGCATTTGACCGCCTACATCCTGATGTTAATCGCCGGGACTTGTTGCTGCATTTTTCAGATCTACAAAAATCACCAGCAGCAACGGTTTCAGGTGCGCAGATGAATTTAAACTTTGCGCCCCCTGAACTTACTAGCAGTGGTCTACCCGATATGTCTTCAGCCGAAAGCGTTAAGTATGAAGTTGATCGCCTAGGGATAGATATGTCACGGCATTTGATTGAGTTCTATGGAGAATTTCTTAATTCAATTGGTGCCGTTCGTTCTAGCGATCTACTCAAGCAGCGTTCTCAGTCATCGGTCTTAGTGGCAGGTATTAAAGTGGCAATGCAGACACCACCGGTTCGATCTGGCAAGAGAGTTATTTTTTTAACCCTAGATGATGGTTATGGATGCAGTGATTCAACTTTCTTTACTGATGTTCAGGGAGAGTACGCCAATGTTTTGTATTCAACGTCTTTATTGCTAGTAAGGGGAGTAACTCGCCGAACTGGAGCCAGAGGCATATCTATAAGAGCTACTGGCGTATGGGATCTTCGCGTCGCCTACGAAAGTTGGAGCACCAAACAAAGTACGCTCGTAATATGAGTGCAGTTGATGGGCCAATACAGGCCACAATTCTTCATGTAGATATGGATGCATTCTTTGCATCAGTAGCAGAGCGCGATAATCCTGAGTTAAAAGGCAAAGCAGTAGTGATTGGGATGGGAACACGGGGAGTGGTCTCGGCCGCAAATTATGAGGCGCGTAAGTTTGGAATCCATTCAGCAATGCCCGTGAGTCAAGCACGGCGATTAGCCCCACATGCAGTTTTTTTGCCGGTTGATATGGCTAGGTATCAAGAAGTTTCTGTAAACATAATGGAGATCTTTGAAAGCTTTACTCCAAATGTTGAACCAGTTTCTGTTGATGAAGCATTTTTAGATGTTACAGGCGCTAAGCGATTATTAGGAACTGGACGTGAAATTGCAACTGCAATTCGAGCAAAAGTAGAAAGCCAAGAAGGCATAACGTGTTCTGTTGGAATCGCTCCATCTAAGTTCATCGCAAAGTTAGCATCAACACATTGCAAACCAAATGGAATGCTAGAGATTGCACCGGAAGAGATTTTAGATTTTCTACACCCACTTCCGATCTCGGCGATGTGGGGTGTTGGACCAAAAACCGCTGAAATTCTGGAGCGCCTAGGACTTAGGACAATTGAAGATATTGCCAAGTTGCCCCGAACTACTCTCATCCGTGCTGTCG
Organism: Bifidobacterium breve; assembly: GCA_945883675.1. GTDB lineage: Bacteria > Actinomycetota > Actinomycetes > Nanopelagicales > Nanopelagicaceae > Planktophila. The sequence continues at coordinate 26,009 of CAMCYA010000010.1, read as the reverse complement.
GAGAAGCATCTGGAGCAACGTTACATGAGCTTTCTTGGGGAAGGGATTATCGAGATGTAGCACCACATGACGGCGAAAAAAGTATTAGTGCAGCAGAAACTTTTCCAACTGATCTAGATAATCCAGAAGAGATCTTGCGCGAGTATTTAAAACTGTGCGAGCGCGCAACTTCCAGGCTTCGAGATAAAGGATTATTTGCAAAAACAATCAGTATTAAAGTTCGTTTCGGTGATTTCACAACAATTAATCGATCAAAAACTTTACCCCTACCAATTGATGGAACACATGAGGTATACGAAGTTGTGAAGGCGATTTATGAGGCCCTTGGAATTGATCGTGCGCGTCTTCGGTTGGTGGGAGTTAGTTTGGAGAATTTAACCGATGGCGCACCTGTGCAATTGATGCTTGGTGAGAGAGAAAAGGGGTGGCGAGAGGCGGAAGGCGCTGTAGATAAAGCCCGTGAGCGCTTTGGTCCAGGCTCGGTACGCCCTGCTCGGTTAATCGAGCCCGACGATGAACACGAGGAGTAGCGAGTCAGGCAAATCTGTTCTATTCTGCGCATGTGCCACTATCTGATCGTGAAAAGCGCCTCCTAGATGAGATGGAGGCTGCCCTTTTAACGGAGGATCCACGCCTAGTATCGGCACTCTCTGCATCACCGCTAACTCCCTCCAAAAATCGGATTATTAAGGGAGCAGCCCTTTTACTACTTGGATTGGTAACTGTGTTAGCAGGAGTCATTAGCAAAACCGCCCCTGTTGGAATAGTCGGATTTCTCATCGCTTTGACCGGGGTCATAACTGTGATTTCTAGTTTTTCAGCTTCTGGCAAGGTTAAGTCACTGTCCAAGGGCCGCAACAGCTCAAAGAGTCCCAAAAACTCATCAAAGTTGCGAGATCGCATGGATAAGCGATGGGACCAACGCTGGGACGAGCGCAATAACCAGTAAAGCTGGCCAGTAAGGGCAAAGATCTGCCCACAATTGACTCATCACAGACCCTCCTTTTGGAGGGTTTTTTTATGCCCATTTGCAGTGGGGTGCAGGTGGGGGTAAATGGGTAAATAGTGGCGAAGGGTGGTTGAAAAAGGAGAAAAGTGGAGTAAAGTGGGGAATTACGCAGGCAGTTGAGCCTGGTTTTCGGTTGAGCTTTATCTAGGGGAAGTAGGTGGGCAGCGATGTTTCTTGGCACCCACGAACCGCGTTTAGATGAAAAAGGTCGTCTCATACTTCCGGCGAAATTTCGTGAAGAGCTTTCTGCAGGTTTAGTTATAACAAAAGGGCAAGAACGTTGTCTTTATGTATTTCCTTCACAAGAGTTTTCTGAAATTACCCAAACCCTTAAACAAGCACCAGTGACTGCAAAGTCAGCACGTGATTACAGCCGTGTGATGTTTGCTGGTGCGCACGATGAAATTCCTGATCGCCAAGGTCGAGTGACTATTCCTCAAGCACTTCGAACATATGCAGGCTTAGAAAAAGATTGCGTAGTTATTGGTGCCAATACAAGAGTTGAAATTTGGGATTCAAATTCTTGGAATGAATATTTAGCAGATCGTGAAAAGAGTTTCGCTGAAGTATCAGAGGAGGTCTTTCCAGGTTTGTTCTAACTCTCATTTGTGGCCACTGCCGACCCTTCGAAAGTAGCGACACCCCTTCCCCGGTGCCGTTACAACTTCAGATCCGTCGGCCGGCAGTGACCAGAGATGAGAACAGTTGTAAAGAAATAAAGCGGGAGTTACTTAGGAAAGGGGGACAAGTGAGTATTGATAATGAACACATATCTGTGATGCGTGATCGCTGCATTGAACTTCTGTCTCCCGCAATTGCCTCTTCAAAAAATCCTGTTGTAGTTGATGCAACTTTAGGATTAGGCGGACACTCTGAGGCATTACTCCAGAAATTTCCTCAGTTGACTGTAATTGCAATTGACCGAGATATGGATGCAATCACAAAAGCCACATCCAGGCTTGCTCAATTTGGTGATCGACTGCTTACTGCCCACCAAAGCTTTGATGCAATTGGCGAAGTTGTAAAAGATTTTGGGTTCAAGAAAATCGATGGTGCTCTATTTGATCTTGGTACTTCCTCGATGCAGCTAGATCAATCAGAGCGAGGATTTTCATACTCTCAAGATGCGCCGCTAGATATGCGAATGGATCGCAGACAATCTTTGACTGCAGCAGAGATAGTCAATACATATGAGCCAGGTCAATTAGTACGCATCTTAAGAACTTATGGTGAAGAAAAATTTGCTACACGAATTGTTGAATCAATAGTAAGAGCCAGAGGAATTGCACCAATGAATTCAACTGCCCAACTGGCAGCGTTGGTAAAGGATGCAATTCCAGCGGCAACTCGTCGTACAGGTGGCAATCCAGCCAAGCGAACTTTTCAAGCACTTCGCATTGAGACAAATGATGAACTCGGCAGCATAACTCGCGCTCTTCCAGTTGCACTTGAAATTCTAAATGTTGGAGCACGTCTTGTCGTGATGTCCTTTCAATCCCTTGAAGATCGAATTGTTAAGGAGATTTTTGTATCGGCCAGCACCTCTGGTACACCTCGGGAACTTCCTGTTGAGTTGCCAGAATTTGCTGCAAAGTTTGCTCTGGTATTTCGTGGTAGCCAAGGACCAACAGAAGATGAAGTAGAAGAAAACTCACGGGCGCAGTCGGTACGGTTGCGCGCCATAGAGAGAGTGGCCGCGTAATGGCACTTACCTCACTTGCACCTGCTGTCGTTCGATCAAGAAAAATCTTGGCTGAGAAAAGCGCTGAAGTTGCACTCAAACTTGTGCCAGAGCCAACTGAAGGCAAACAGGCCGATCGCAGATACTTTGCAGTTTTCGTCACGCTAGTGGGCGTCATTGGCCTGGTGTTTCTACTCTTTATCAATACATTGTTGGCACAAGATGCATTTAAGCTCTCAGAGTTAAAGGCTGAAGCTAAATTAGTAAGCGATCAGCGAGAGGCAATTGCTAGAACGATTGATGAGATCTCTTCTCCGGAAGCACTTGCACAAAAAGCGGCCGAACTTGGCATGAAGCCTTCAAAAGTTCCAAACTTTTTAGACCTAACTCCTAGCCTTGAAAAAGCTGTGGTAAAAAATGGGTAACTTTAATTTGGCGCATTCGAGAATCAGAGCTTTAGTTTTGTTTATAGCCTTCATTATTTTCTTATTTGGAGTTCGATTAATTCAGATTCAAGCCATCCAGGCCAGCGATTATCGCTCTAAAGCATTTAATGAGATGGAGAAAGTAAGCACTTTGCAGGCCCCCCGCGGAGATATAACTGACATTCATGGTGTGGCATTTGCCCGTAGCGTTGCTGCTATCAACATCGTTGTTGATCAAACTCAAATTCTAAATCCAGATAAAGTTGCAAAGCTAGCCGCGCCGATACTTGGTTTACCAGAAGCAGATGTTGAGCTTGCACTGACAGGAACAAAAAAATGGAGCATGGTCGCACGAAATGCAAAACCAGCTACTTGGTTGAAATTAACTGAAGCTATCGCGGCTTACAACACAAAGTTTGAACCAGTAAGTTCTGAACGCATAATTGGATTCTTTCCAGAGCGTGGTTATATTCGCGAATATCCTTCTGGGCATTTAATCGCATCCCTGGTGGGTTTTGTAAACCAGGAAGGAATTGGCGCTACCGGTCTTGAATCGAGCATGAACTCCAAAATTACTGGAGTCAATGGAAAGTATTCCTATGCAAATGGATTCAAAGCCGAGATTCCTGGATCGCAGTCTGAAATCATTCCAGCCCAGGTTGGAACCTCTGTGAGGCTTACTGTTGATAGAGATATTCAGTGGGTGGCATCAAAGGCAATTGCAAAAGCGGTCAAGTCATCAAATGCTTTAAGTGGAACAGTGATTGTTATGGATCCAAAGACAGGGCACATCTTGGCACATGCCACTGCTCCGACTTTTGATCCAAATAACACTAAAAAAGTTTCATTAATAGCAATGCGAAATCCGTCGGTTCAAGATATTTATGAACCGGGTTCAACGGGAAAAATCATGACATTGGCAGCTGCTATTGAAGAGAAAAAGATCACTCCGGAAACTGTTTTCACTGTTCCCTACAAGTTAAAGCGCGCAGATAAAGTTTTTAGTGATCACGAGCCTCATCCAACTCAACGGCTCACCGCATCAGGGATTTTGGCAGTTTCTAGCAATACAGGATCGATTTTAATTGGTGAAAAGTTGTCTAACCAAAGCTTGTATGACTACTTAACTAAATTTGGAGTCGGCGTTAAAACTGGAGCTGGTTTACCAGGTGAATCACGAGGAAAACTTTTAGAAGTTAGCGACTGGTCTGGAACAACAGCACCTACAATGGCTTTTGGACAGGGATACTCGCTTAATACAATGCAAGCAACAAGTATCTTTGCCACGATTGCAAATGATGGAGTAAGAGTTCCTCCAACTGTTATTGCCGGTACAAGTGATTCAAGTGGAAATTACACACCAACGCAGAAGCAAAAAGCTGTGCGAGTAGTAAGTGCAACAACTGCCAAGCAAATGAGAATGATGATGGAAACAGTTGTTTCTGCAAATGGAACAGCTCCCACGGCTGCAATTCAAGGGTATCGAGTAGCGGGTAAAACTGGTACAGCCCAGCGAATTGATGACACATGTGGTTGTTATCGCGGATATACAGCTTCATTCATTGGTTTTGCTCCTGCAGACAAACCAGCATATGTAATCAATGTGACAATTCAAGATCCAAAAGGCATGCACTGGGGTGGCGCACTCGGTGGTCCAGTTTTCAAAGAGGTCATGTCATTTGTTCTGCAGTCACAAGGAGTGGCTCCAACTCAGGATAAAATCAAAAAAGTTGCCCTCAATGAAGCGCAGTTACTTGCACAGAATAAGGTCATACGTGTTAAGACCAATTGAAACCTTCGAGGTTAGCCTAGAGTCGATCCGTTCACTGATCGATGGAGAAATCATTGGCGATTCTTCAATTCAAGTGAATGGATTGTCTCAATCAAGCAAAGATATTCAGCCTGGAGATCTATTTATTGCTCTACCTGGAGAGAATTTTCATGGAGCAGAGTTTGCATCCGATGCTATTGCCAAAGGCGCTGTTGCTGTCTTAAGTGATTCTTTGGGAGCATCAAAAATTAAAGGCCTGCCAGTGATCGTCTCAAATAATCCAAGGCGTGCTGCCGGAGTAGTGAGTGCATGGTTTTATAGGGAGCCAATGCGTGATTTGTATAGTGTGGGTGTAACTGGAACGAATGGAAAAACCACAGTTACAACTTTGCTACATCAAATCATGACTGGGGCCGGTCGCGAAAGCGGATTAATTGGAACAGTTGAAACCCTTATTGGTTCAGAAGCAATAGAGAGTGTGAGAACCACTCCAGAAAGCAGCGAGATACAAGCTTTATCTGCTGTAATGCGTGAGCGACACATGCGCAATTTAGTAATGGAAGTTTCAAGTCACGCTATGGCACTTGAACGAATTCGAGGAAGCCATTTTGCAGTTATCGGATTTACAAATCTTTCACAAGATCACTTAGATTTTCATAAAAATATGGAGAGTTACTTTGCAGAAAAAGCAAAGCTATTTACTTTCGAGTATGCCGATCTTGCGGTGATCAATATTGATAGTGAATATGGCGTAAAACTGGCGAAGCAAACTGAGTTGCCAATCGTGAGCCTCTCACGGTTGGATACAACTGCGAATTGGCATTACACAAAGATTTCTCGAGATTACATTGGTGCCCATGTTGCAATCCGAGGCACCGGTGGAATCCTGATCGAAGGCAAAGTTCGGCTTTACGGTGGATATAACTACGACAACCTTCTCATGGCTGTAGCACTAGCTGTTGAGAGCGGAATCGATCCTCTCGATATTTCAGCAATTCTTCCAACGTTATCTGGAGCTACTGGACGACTAGAAGCCGTTGCACTTGGGCAAAACTTTATTGCGATGATCGACTATGCACACTCCCCGGACGCAGTTTCAAGAGTATTGGAAACAGCACACGAAATTACAGATGGTCGAGTGATTGCAGTTTTAGGCTGCGGGGGAGATAGGGATTCTTCAAAACGCCAACTAATGGGAAAGGCACTTCATGAAGGTGCCGATGTATCAATCTTTACAAGTGACAATCCTCGAAGTGAGAAACCGAAGGATATTTTAGTTCAGATGGTTTTGGGTTTAGATATTAAGGACCCTAGCGCAGTAATAGAGGATAGAACTCAGGCAATTAAAGCTGCTGTAGATGAAGCCAATGATGGTGATCTTGTCATCGTGTTAGGCAAGGGCCATGAAAAGGGACAGGAAGTAAATGGCGCAGTACTTCCCTTCGATGATCGCATTGAGTTAGCTCGGGCAATCGAGGACAAAAAATGATTACTTTAACTGCAGGAGAAATCGCTCTCTTACTTGGAGGAGAGATTCACTGTGACAAAGATCTGTTGGTTTCAAAAGCACCTGTCTTTGATTCGAGAAAAGCGATACCAGGATCAATTTTTCTCGCACTAAAAGGAGAACACTTCGATGGACATGATTTTGCCGCCGAAGCATATCGCGCCGGCTCCGTATTGTCTCTGACAACTAAACGCATTGACGGACCATGCATAGTTGTAAAAGATGTTGTGCTTGCTTTGTCAACATTAGCAACATTCGTTCGCACTCGATTAGAAAATTTAATTGTTATTGGAATTACGGGATCGCAGGGGAAAACTAGTACAAAGGATTTACTCTCACACATGCTGGCAGCTGTTGGGCCTACAGTTTCACCCATCGGATCATTTAATAATGATTTGGGACTTCCAATTACATTGCTTGAGTGCGATGAAAGAACGAGATTTTGTATTCTTGAGATGGGAGCACGTCATAAAGGTGACATTGCACGCTTGTCTCTGATTGCCAAGCCAAATATCGGTGTTGTACTTACCGTTGGTACAGCCCACTTAGGTGAGTTTGGATCAGTTGAAGCAATTGCTGAAACAAAATCTGAGTTGATTTCTTCACTCGATGAAAGTTCAACTGCAGTCCTAGGAACATATGATTCATTTACACCAGCCATGGCGAAGCTTCATAAAGGACGAGTAATTTTCTTTGGAGATAACAAGGATGTTCGCGCGGCTGACATAGAAATTCGAGAAGGTTGTCCTCATTTCGAACTTGTTACACCTGCAGGGCGCGATGCAGTTGGAATGAGAGTTATAGGCGCACATCAAATCGCAAACGCTTTAGCGGTGGCAGCAGTTGGTACAGCCTTAGAACTACCTATCGAATTGATTGCAAGTTCACTTTCTACTGCTGAAATAAAGAGCAAGTGGAGAATGGAGCTACATGACGTATTCGGACTTCTCATAATCAATGATGCCTATAACGCAAACCCAGAATCTATGTCTGCAGCCTTGCGATCGCTAACTTTATTTGCGCAGGAACGTGGTGGCTCCTCATGGGCATTCTTAGGAAAAATGCATGAACTTGGCGAGTCATCTACAGCTGCCCACAGGAAAATTGGCACCCTTGCGCAGGAGATCGGAGTCGATCACTTAGTTGCAATTAATCAACCGGAGTTTGGCGCAAGTATGGGAGCAATGCGCGTGCACCATGTTGAAAACATTGCAGAAGCAGCATTACTAGTGGAGCATTTCTCAGCAGGAGATGTCGTTTTAGTAAAAGCTTCCCGCTCTGAAGGCCTAGAAATCCTGGCTCAAAAGATCGAAAGTGATTGGCTAGATAAGAGCGGAGTTGAAAGTTGAGACAGATACTCATATCAGGCGCGTTTGGATTGGTTTTTGCACTTTTTGGAACACGGATTTTAATTCGTATCCTGGTGAAAAAAGGATTTGGGCAGATTATTCGTGATGATGGTCCAAGCACCCATCACATAAAGCATGGGACGCCAACCATGGGTGGAATCATTTTCATTCTTGCAGCCATACTTGGCTACCTTTTCTCACACTTAGTTACTTTAACTCCCGTAACAGCATCAGCGTTACTAGTCATTGGTCTCGTTCTAGCATTGGGAGTAATTGGCTTTCTTGATGACTGGCTAAAAGTTTCTAAACAAAACTCAAGAGGCCTCAAAGGCCGTTACAAATTAACGGGTCAGGCGCTTGCAGCGGGTGGTTTTGCCTACCTTGGTCTGCAATTTATGAATGAGTATTCACTTACTCCGATTTCACAGTACTTATCGGGCGTGCGAGAAACAAGTATTTATCTTGGAACAACTGTTGTAATTCTTTGGATTATCTTGATGGTGTTGTCTGCAAGCAACGGTGTGAATCTAACTGATGGTTTGGATGGTTTAGCTATTGGTGCAGCAATTATGGTTTTTCTTGCCTTTGTTTTAATTGGAGTCTGGCAGTTTGGTCAAAGTTGTGGTTCTGAAATAACCGCTGGCTGTTATGCAGTCAGAGATCCCCTTGATCTAGCAGTCCTTGCTGCAGCGTTTGCAGGGGCATGTACTGGTTTTCTTTGGTGGAATACGGCTCCAGCAAGAATCATGATGGGTGACACCGGATCACTTGCATTGGGTGGTGCCATTGCAGCCTTTGCCGCCACACTGCGTGTTCAGTTGCTTCTGATCCCACTTGGCGGTCTATTTGTAATCATTACATTGTCAGTGTTGATACAAACTTTCTATTTCAAAATTAGCGGTGGTAAAAGAGTTTTTAGAATGGCGCCACTACACCATCACTTTGAATTAAAGGGTTGGGAAGAGATAACGATCGTTATTCGATTCTGGATTATTTCAGGTTTGTCCGTGGCCCTTGGTCTTGGACTCTTCTATGCACAATGGGTGGCGAAATAATCCATGGCTTCCAACATAGCTGACAAGAACTTCCTTATCCTAGGAGCTGGTGTTACGGGGCTTTCAGTTGAGCGTTGGCTGAAATCGCGTGGAGGCAAAGTCACTATTGCAGATGATTACTCTGATGCAGGCATTAAAACCGATGGAATAGAGCTCAAAAAATTTGATGCAGTAGTTGTCTCACCAGGTTGGAAATTAGATCATCCTTTATTGGTCGAAGCGTTAGATAGTGATTTAGAGGTATTAAACGAAGTTGATTTGGCATGGCAGCTAAAGTCTGAGATAGCTCCACATCAGAAATGGTTAGCTGTTACCGGAACCAACGGAAAAACAACTGCTGTGGAGATGGTCGCAAAGATTTTGCAGACGGCTGGATTAAAAGCAAAGGCCTGTGGCAACCTAGGGGAGACGGTCATAGAGGCAGTTGATCAAGTAGATCCCTTCGAATATTTGGTTTTAGAACTTTCAAGCTTTCAACTGCATTGGGCCAAGACGGCGCAGTTTCACAGCTCGGCAATTTTAAATATTGCACATGATCATATTGATTGGCACGGCAGTTTTGAGATGTACGCGCAAGCTAAATTGTCTCTACTTGAAAAAAGTGAAATCGCCGTCCTCAATGCAGACGACGGAGAAGTCATCACACGTTCTGCCTCCTGGAAGGGGCGTAAAGTTTTTTTCTCTCTCAATACTCCGGCACCTGGTGAAATTGGAGTCGTGGAAGAGTTAATTGTTGATCGCTGCTTTGTCTCTGATCCAATGGAAGCTCAGATGATCTGTGAAATTAGCGATGTAAAACCAACAATCCCTCACAATGTCTCAAATGCTATGGCTGCAGCCGCTCTAGCTCTATCAATTAATGTTCCACATGCAGTAATTCAAAAAGCATTGCAAGATTTTAGGCCAGGAAGACACCGGATAGAGGTAATTCTAGAAAAGGATTCCATAACCTGGGTTGATGACTCGAAGGCAACAAATCCACATTCTGCAATTGCCTCATTAAATTCGCACTTATCAGTTGTTTGGATTGCTGGCGGTTTAGCAAAAGGCGCTGACATGGAAGATTTGGTTCAACGCTGTAAAGGTCGAATGAAGGCAGCGATATTAATTGGCCAAGATTCAATTTTAATTGAGAACGCTTTACAAAAATTTGCCCCAGAAGTTCCTATGGTGAAAGTTGAAACACCAAGTGGCTATGTAAAGGGCCAAGCAGATAACTCACTAATGGAGCAGGTAGTAACTCATGCATTAAGCTTTGCCACTTCAGGAGATAGCGTTGTTTTAGCGCCAGCTTGCGCATCGATGGATCAGTTTGTCTCTTATGCAGATCGAGGGGATCGATTTGCTGCAGCTGTGAAGAAATTGGTGTCACATGCAAACTAAAGGAAAAGAAAATCTTTTTACTAAACCAGTCAATCTCTATTACATGCTGGCAGGAAGTACATTGTTGCTGAGTCTATTAGGCCTGATCATGGTTTTTTCAGCCTCCTCGATTGATTCTTTAGGAAATACAGGTTCAACTTATGCCATTGCTGCTCGACAATTAGTCTTTTTACTCTTTTCAATTCCTATGGCCTGGGTACTTTCAAGAATCTCGCTTGTACATTGGAAAACCATTGCTCGTGGCGGAGTTTTAATCTCAGTTGTAATGCTTTTATTTGTTCAAGTTTTTGGTAATTCAACCAGTGGAAATCAAAACTGGTTAAGTTTAGGTTTTGTAATCATTCAACCAAGTGAATTTGCTAAATTCTTAATGATTCTATGGGCTGGCTATGTACTGGCAAAGCACGAGCGATCTGGTCGAATTCACTCCAATGTCTTAGCCTTAATTACCCCTGCATTCTTCCTGTGTATGGTTCTAATCTTGGCTGGAAATGATTTAGGAAGCGCATCTGTCTTCGGATTTATTCTGATAGGACTCCTCTGGGTTTCAGGACTGAAGCTGCGGGTATTCGGTGTTGTGCTCAGCGCAGGTTTTTTAAGTTTGGCTATTCTAGTTTTGACATCTCCTTATAGAGTGCAAAGATTCATCGCTTTTCTAAATCCATTCGCTGAGGATCAGTACAAACTCTATGGTTGGCAGCCTGCGCATAGTCTTTTAGGTTTGGCTAGTGGAGGATTCTTTGGCGTTGGTTTAGGCGCATCTCGTCAAAAATGGGGAAATCTCGCCGAAGCTCATACTGATTTCATATTTTCGGTAATTGGTGAAGAGTTAGGATTATTTGGAACTCTAGCGACGCTATTTTTAATAAGCATTCTCCTTTTCTCTATTTTTAAGATTGCCATGCGAGCCCAGGATCCAATGGTCAGATATGTTGGATCAGGAATTGGTTGCTGGATTGGGATTCAAACAGTTCTCAATATTGGATCAGCGATAAGTGTTCTTCCTGTAGTTGGTGTGACTCTGCCACTGCTTTCATACGGCGGCTCTTCGCTAATTGCAACATATATGGCTATTGGTTTTGTACTTGGTGCGGCTCGACGTGACCCTCAGATCTATAAAGAGTTACAAGCAACGGGCAACAAATGGCTAAAGTAGTTTTTGCAGGTGGAGGAACGGCAGGTCACATACAACCTGCTCTAGCTGTAGCGCGTGAATGGAAAAAACTCCATCCTTCAGATAAATGTTTGTTTATTGGAACTGCTAAAGGCCTAGAAACAACTCTAATTCCTGAGGCTGGTTTTGAGTTAAGAATAATTCCAAAAGTTGCTATTGCTAGACGACCTTCTTTCTCATGGCTAAAAATACCTTTTGATCTGCTTTCATCTATATTCTCGTGTCGAAAGATTCTTACTGATTCAGAGCTATTGATTGGATTTGGTGGATATGTAAGTGCGCCCGCTTATCTAGCAGCACGCAGTTTAGGGATTCCAATAGTTATTCACGAAGCAAATGCCAAACCAGGCTGGGCAAACAAAGTTGGAGCCGTGCTCACTCCACATTTAGCAGTTGCTCATCCAGTTGATAAGGGGAAATTCTCTAACGCTCTTTTGGCGGGACTTCCATTGAGATCAGATGTTGCCTCTGCATTTGAAAATGCAAAAAAAGATTGGACAGCGGCCCGCGCCGAAGCTAAGGCACGTTTAGGCGTTTCACCTAAGGATCCATTCATTTTTATCATGGGGGGATCGCAAGGATCGGTCGCGATAAACACCGTGATCAAAGAGTGCGTGGAATTCTTTCAAAAAAATGGGTTCAGTGTTCTTCACTCTGTAGGTCGTCTAAATCAATTGCCAGCATCATTGGGCGGATATGAAGCAGTTTCATATGTAGAGCAGATGGCAGATGCGTATTTGGCTGCCGATTTAATTATTGGGCGAAGTGGCGCGGTCACCTGTAGTGAATTTCGCGCTCTCGGCCGTTACGCTCTTTTCGTGCCTCTACCAGTCGGAAATGGTGAACAGTTAGTTAATGCCACCAGCCTAGTAGGCGCTGGGAGAGCAAGAGTTATTGATCAAAAACTATTTAATGCCAAGTATGTAAAAGAAAACCTTGCCAACCTCATTATTGAGTCCTCTAAATCGCCGGTATCTGGTAGCGGAGAAGATCTCATGGCTGCGGAAAAAATCGCCGCACTAGCAGAGTTTGCAATAAAGAAATGAAGCCAACACTTTCAGCCTTAGTCGGTAAACGCATTCACTTTATCGGCATTGGCGGTGCCGGCATGAGTGGATTGGCTCGTATTGCTTTAACGCATGAGATTACAGTTACCGGTTCGGACACAAAGGATTCATCGGTAATTTCCGCCCTCGTTGCCTTGGGGGCAAAAATATCAACTTCACATGCTTCAGAAAATGTGGATGGTGCAGATTTAGTCGTCTATTCCAACGCCATTTCAATGAACAATGTAGAGCGCATCCGTGCTGAAGAGTTGGAGCTTCAGGTGATAACTCGCGCCTCTGCGTTATCAATCTTGATGTCAGAGTCCAAAAGTATTGCAGTTGCTGGCACACACGGTAAAACAACGACCTCATCAATGTTAGCCGTTGCTCTACAAGCCTGTTCGGCCGATCCTTCTTTTGCGATTGGTGGAAACATTACGGCCTCCGGTTCGAACGCCCACCGTGGAACTGGTGAAATATTTGTGGCCGAGGCAGATGAATCAGATGGATCCTTTATTGAGTATCGACCATTTGGGGCAATAGTGACCAATGTCGAACACGATCACGTTGATTTCTTCGAGACCCCAGAGGCGGTGGACAAAGCATTTGTGGATTTTGCAAGCACGATTCAAAAAGAGGGCTTCCTTGTTTATTGCGCTGATGATTCAGGAGCTAAGCGGCTTGCAATGGAAGTATCTAAATCGGGACTCGAACAGATTTCATATGGTTTAAGTGAAACTGCCGATTTGCATATAGATCAGATCGAGCTTTTGGCGATGAGTTCTAAAGCGCGAGCGATCTGGCATGGAAAAATGATTGGCATAATTGAACTTCAAGTTCCTGGCCAACATAACTTACTCAATGCAGCATCAGTATTAGCAACGGGATTGAAGTTATCGATGCCAGCGGCACAACTTTTGGCGGGCCTTGGAATGTTTCGGGGGACTGGAAGAAGGTTTGAGTTAAAGGGAACGGTCAACGGGATACGAGTTATTGATGACTATGGACACCACCCAACTGAAATACAAGTAACCCTTGAAGCCGCCCGCCGATTCGCAGCAGATGGTCGATTAATAGTTGTATTTCAACCGCATCGTTTTTCACGCACTCGTGCCTTTGCAGCAAGATTTTCAGAAGTGCTAGACAAAGCAGATCGTGCGATTGTTTTAGAGATATACGCCGCAAGTGAGAAGCCAATCGAAGGGGTTACATCCAGACTTATAACCTCCACGATGGTTAGAGGGGAGTACATACCTAATTTTGTGGAAGTAACTGATTCGGTAGTTGCTTCAGCCCAACCCGGTGATGTAATCATGACACTTGGCGCGGGTGATGTCAGTTCACTAGCACCGATCCTTGTAGAAGGCTTACAAAGGCGATTTTCTTAAATGAGAAGACGCTTTACATTAATAGCCTTGCCATTTTTAGTTATTGTCGGGGCAACATATGCTCTGGGATACTCATCATTATTTACTGTTAGTTCAGTTGAAATCATTGGTTCGCGATTAAATGTAAATCCCGGGGTTATAAAAGGTGAAAAATTAGCTCGAACTCAACCCAAAGTAATTGCAACTAAGTTTGAGAATTTAGCGTGGGTCAAAAAAGCTGAAGTTTCGCGAGATTGGATTAGCGGAAAAGTAACGATCCGAATTCTTGAGCGGACCCCGGTTGCTCTGTATAACGGAAAAGCATTTGATGCAGAGGGAAAGAGCTTTCAACTACAAAATGGTAGCCCTTCCGACCTTATTCAGATCCAGGCGATCAATGCAGCCTTGGCTTTAAAAGCTGTTGAACTACTTGGCTCTCTAGATTCACAGTTAAGCCAAACATTGCAGTTAATCAGGGTGCAGAACTCAGGTTCACTCGACCTGCAATTGGCACAAGGAGATCGAATCCTTGAAGTTAAGTGGGGAATAAACAGTGAAAATGAGTTGAAAACCAGGGTATATCGAAGGATTCTTGCCCTGCCCGAAAATAAAAAGATAACTAAAATTGATCTTTCTGCTCCACATGCACCGATCGTTAATTAAAAACTTCATTGCATTAAATTGTTTTGCGACACGTTAAACAATTCATGTCGGTGTTTGATAATCACCCTTGCGCGCTTTAAGTTCACCTTATTGAAAATCATTGAGCCATAACTCTCAAGGTGAGGTTTAAGGTTCAAAAGGAGGAAGACACGTGGCTTCACCGCAAAATTATTTGGCTGTCATCAAAGTAGTTGGTATTGGTGGTGGTGGAGTTAATGCAGTCAATCGAATGATTGACGTTGGATTAAAAGGCGTTGAGTTCATTGCTATCAACACTGATGCACAACATTTATTAATGAGTGATGCTGATGTAAAACTCGATATCGGTCGCAAGACAACTCGCGGACTTGGTGCGGGAATGGATCCCGATAAAGGACGTGAAGCAGCACTCGATCACGCAGATGATATTGAAGAAATACTTCGCGGCGCAGATATGGTTTTTGTAACTGCCGGTGAAGGTGGCGGAACAGGAACAGGCGCAGCTCCGGTTGTTGCAAAAATTGCTCGAGAAATCGGCGCGCTAACAATTGGTGTTGTAACTCGGCCGTTTTCTTTTGAAGCGAAGTTGCGTTCAGAGCAGGCAGATGTTGGTATCGAAGCATTGCGTGAAGAAGTCGATACGCTAATTGTTATCCCGAATGATCGTTTACTTGCGATCTCTGATCGCCAAATAACTTTAGCTGATGCATTCAAGAGCGCAGATCAAGTTCTACTCTCTGGAGTTCAAGGAATTTCCGAAATCATCACACAGCCCGGACTAATCAATCTGGATTTTGCAGATGTAAAGGCCGTCATGTCAGGTGCGGGATCGGCATTAATGGGAATCGGATCTGCACGTGGCGAAAACCGCGCAATACGGGCGGCGGAACTTGCAATCTCAAGTCCTTTACTAGAGGCATCAATAGATGGCGCAATGGGTGTATTGCTCTCTGTTTCTGGTGGATCGGATTTAGGTTTGTTTGAAGTTAACGAGGCTTGCGAATTAGTTCAATCTGTAGTTCATCCAAATGCTAAGTTCATCTTTGGAACAACAATCGATGATGCCCTGGGTGATGAGATTCGTATAACTGTTGTAGCAGCAGGTTTTGAAGGTGGGCAACCAAAGAAGGTTTCAACACCATCATTTGATGCCGCAACATTGGGCGGAGTGGCAGATCCCATTTCTGCCAATGATCCATTGGCTGTGGCCCTTGATTTAGATAACGAGCTACCAAAGCGCCGTGTCACTTTTGAAGAATTGGTTGCTGAGGATGAGATCGATATTCCTGACTTCATGAAGTAAGGAACTCTGCGTTGTCTTATTTTTTCACTGATCGAACTGGTGGCTTTAGTTCGGGAAGTTATGAATCTCTTAACTTCGCCGGACATGTTGGCGATGATTCATCAAAGGTCAAAGCAAATCGATCGACGTTATCAAGTACCCAATTTATGAATCAAGTACACGGCAACGCTGTTGTGGTTGTGACTGATTACAGCGAAATTGAACCAACCTGTGATGCTTTAATTACGGCCAATCCTGATATTTCATTAGCGGTCATGGTGGCAGACTGCATCCCACTTTTACTTCTTTCAGAGTCAGTTGTAGGCGCTGTCCATGTTGGACGTGCAGGCTTGGTAAACAGAGTTGCTATAAATTCCATAGAGGCAATGAGAGATTTAGGTGCAAAACAGATTCATGCCGTATTGGGACCTTCCATTTGTGGAAAATGTTATGAAGTGCCGCTTGGGTTGCAGGAGGAAGTAACTGCAATCCATCCAGATTCTTACTCCACTACCAGGCATTCGACACCAGCTTTAGATCTTCAAGCTGGGTTAGTCGCAGAATTGTTGGCACAAGATGTGAGCTTTGAAGCTTCAACAGTGTGCACTATGGAGAACACTTCATATTTTTCTCATCGCAGGCAATCACCGACTGGTCGTTTTGTAGGGGTAGTGAAAATATGAGTAGGAAAGCCGAATTAGAAGAAAATCTGAGAGAAGTGAAAAGTAAGATTGCCGCCGTTGCAGATCACGCAGTGGACTTAGTTGTAGTGACAAAGAGTTTTCCCGCAAGTGATGTGGAGATTTTAAGCCAACTCGGAGTTTGCGATTTCGGTGAGAATCGCGATTTAGAAGGGGCTGAAAAATCAATGGCGGTTCCAGCCACCTGGCATTTTCAGGGGCAGATACAAAGCAACAAACTCAAATCAATTACTGCGTGGGCATCTGTTATTCATTCATTAGATGAACATCGACATTTTGAGCTAATAGAAAAAATTGCACCGCACCCGCTTTCAATTTTTATTCAGGTTTCACTCGATAGCGCCCATCATCGCGGGGGAGCAAAGAGTGAGGATCTATATGAACTAGGTAGGGCAATTGAAAACTCTCCAAAACATAGATTGTCGGGGATTATGTCGGTGCCTCCGTTATCAATGGATCCAACCCTTGCCTACGAACAACTTCAGCAGATTCATACTGACTTTATGAGGGAGTTTCCTGGGGCGACAGGGCTATCGGCTGGCATGAGTGGGGACTATGAAATGGCCATTTCCTATGGAGCGACACATGTGCGCGTTGGCTCATCAATACTCGGTTCTCGCTCACCCCAGAGGTAACCTTTTCTTATGTCTAATGCAATCCGCCGTGTCGCCAACTACTTAGGTCTAATGGATGAGCCGGAGTTTGATACCGCGCAATCACAAGTACCAGCAAAATCAAGTGATGTGCGAATTAAGAGCCGAGAGCTTCGCCCAGTACCTACAGTCCGTAGGGGAGAAGTAGTTGAAACAGCTCCGCAGTTAGATCTTCCAACGTTAGATCGCATCATTACTTTGCATCCTCGCTATTACAACGAGGCGCGAACAATTGGCGAGCACTACCGTGAAGGCAATCCTGTCATCATCAATTTAACAGAGATGGATGAATCAGAGCATAAGCGGCTTGTAGATTTTGCAAGTGGCCTGGCATTTGGATTACATGGAACAATTGAGCGAGTTACAAAGAAAGTGTTTCTTCTTTCACCAGCAAATGTTTCAGTAAGCAGTGAAGACAAATCAGCTGCAGCACAGGCAAGTTTTTTTAACCAGAGCTGATCATGTTGAGCGTGGGCTCACTGCTAGCCAATCTCTTGCAGGTGTTTCTCTTTGCTTTGTTGGGGCGACTGATCTTTGATTATGTACAAATGTTCTCCAAAACTTGGCGCCCACGTGGTCCTATTCTTTATTTGGTCGAGGCAATTTATACGATTACAGACAGGCCTATGAAATTCGTTGCAAGATTCGTTCCACCACTTCGCCTAGGGGCAATTAGTTTGGATATGAGTTTTATAGTTCTTTTTTTCGGCACACAGTTATTGATCGGCTTCGTTAGTCGCCTTTAGATCAGCCCGATTTAGTTAAAACAACCTCTAGCCCTATTTCACTATCGCCTATAGCAATTGTGCCGTCATGGAGCATTGACACCGCAAGGACCTCATTTTCGATTCGAGAACGATCACTTTCAATCGCAGCAATAATTTCGGGAATACCGTTCCAGGCAACATTGATTCGATCTGAAATATCAAAGCCCTCACTTTTACGTCGCTCTTGAATAAATCGGATCACCTCACGTACGTTTCCAGCCAGAATTAATGCAGGTGTGAGTTGCAGATCAAGTGCAACACTCTCACCGTCATGTGAAGAAACGCTCCAACCAGATTTTGGCACCTCAGTAATTACAAGATCTTCAAGGGAGATTGTCCATGAGGCAATTGATGTTGATCCTTGATCGCGAAGTTGCTTAACAAGTTCTGTTGGATCCACACCTGCGATGGCCTTTGCAATCTCTTGAACAGCTCCACCAAATTTTGCTCCAAGGCTCTTGAAATTTGCCTTTACACTTACATCGACTAGATCACCGTCGGCATTTGCAATATCTTCAAGTTCCATAACGTTTAATTCATCGGCAATTTGCTCACGCATCTGCTCTGGCAAATCAGACCATCCCTTTGCAGCGATCAAGGCTCGACCTAGGGGTTGTCGAATCTTGATTCCTGATTCGGCTCGAGTAGCTCTACCAAGCTCAACTATGCGACGAGTGAGCTCTACTTGATTGCCGAGTTCACGATTAATCTCAGCGCTCTTGGAGATTGGAAAGTCTGAGAGATGAACAGAAAGAGGAGCTGTTGGATCAGTTGGTCGGACGAGTTCTTGCCATACATGCTCTGTAATAAATGGCACAAGGGGAGCGAGTAGTTGTGTCAGAGTTACTAGACACTCATGCAAGGTGGCTAAAGCGGCGACATCTCCATCCCAAAAACGTCGACGTGAGCGCCGGACATACCAATTTGATAAGTCATCGATGAATTTTGCTAACTCGCGCCCAGCAACTTGTGAATCAAAACCTTCGAGTGCTTTATCGACGTTGGCAATTAAGAGATTAAGTTCAGAAATAATCCACTTGTCCATTAATGGTCGATCTGCAAGTAATGGAGTTTGAGAGAGCTCAAAATTAGAGGCCTTTGCATACAAGGCATGGAATGAAACAGTGTTCCAATACGTCAATAAAGTTTTACGAACGACTTCATTCAAATTCTCATGGCCTACTCGCCTTGCAGACCAAGGCGATCCAGCAGCAAGCATGTACCAGCGAACTGCATCAGCGCCATGTTGATCCATCAGCGCCATTGGCTCAAGCACATTGCCTAAGTGCTTACTCATTTTGCGTCCATCTTTATCCAAAATATGACCAAGGCATAAAACAGTTTTATAAGAGGATTGATCAAATACTAATGTTCCAATAGTCATGAGGGTGTAAAACCATCCGCGAGTTTGATCTATCGCTTCACAGATAAAGTCTGCAGGGTATGAGGCTTTAAATTTTTCAACTGAACCTTCTTTGTGAGGATAACCCCACTGTGCAAATGGCATTGCACCTGAGTCATACCAACAATCGATGACCTCCGGGACGCGAATCATTGTTGAGTCGCACTGACTGCACTTAAATGTGATGTCATCAACAAAAGGTCTGTGAGGATCTAGGTTAGAAAGTTCCTTACCGGCTAGTTGGCCTAACTCCTTAAGGGAGTCCACACATATTTCGTGTTTGTTTTCGCAACGCCAAATCGGCAGAGGCGTACCCCAGTAGCGATTTCGGGAGAGTGCCCAATCGATATTGTTGTTTAGCCAATCTCCATATCGACCCTCTTTAATTGTTTCAGGATGCCAATCGGTTGAAGCATTTTCTCGAAGTAATGCATCCTTAATTGATGTGGTTCGGATATACCAAGAAGGTTGTGCGTAATACATCAGCGCCGTGTGACAACGCCAGCAGTGGGGGTAAGAGTGTTCGTATTGCTGGTGCTTATAAAGTGCGCCGGTTGCTTTGAGCTCCTTTACCAAAGTTTTATCTGCATCTTTGAAAAATACTCCACCTACGACGGGAACTTCTTTTAGAAATTTTCCATCAGGTGCAATTGGATTGACCACAGGCAATCCATAGCTACGACAGACCGCAAGATCATCCGCGCCAAAAGCGGGGGATTGATGAACTAGTCCGGTGCCATCTTCAGTGGTTACATATGTTGCTAGAACTACATAATGGGCATCTGGGATCTCAACATAATCAAAGGGGCGTTGGTAGGTAGTTTTCTCTAGGTCTTTACCAAGCATCGTTTTCAAAATCTTTTTATCACCCTTTACCGACTCCATGAGGGCTTTAGCAACAACGAGCACTTCATCTTCTTGCTCTTCAACGCTGACCTGCACAACTACATACTCAACTTCTGGATGCACTGCGATTGCAGTATTTGAAACAAGAGTCCAAGGAGTTGTAGTCCAGACAAGAAGGCTTGCTTTTAGTTTTTGTAACTCACCTGAAGTGACTGGGAAGCGGACGAAAACCGATGGATCGGTAACAGTTTCATACCCTTGGGCTAATTCGTGATCTGACAGACCTGTTCCGCAACGTGGGCAGTATGGAGCGACTCGATGGTCTTGAACAAGTAAACCTTTTTTCCAAATTTCTTTGAGTGACCACCAAACTGATTCAACATACTCTGGCGACATGGTCCAATATGCCTGATCAAAATCGACCCAGAAACCCATGCGGTCGGTCATTTCAGTAAATGCACTCACATGGCGCTGAACTGATTCACGACATTTGTCGTTAAATTGTGAAATTCCATATTTTTCAATATCGCCTTTGCCCGAGAAACCAAGTTCTTTTTCTACGGCAATCTCAACTGGAAGTCCGTGACAGTCCCAACCGGCTTTTCTCTCTACGTATTTTCCCTTCATCGTATGAAAACGAGGGAATACGTCTTTGAAAACTCGAGCTTCAATATGGTGAGTTCCAGGCATTCCATTTGCTGTTGGTGGGCCTTCATAGAACGTCCATGCCGGTCCATCTTCACGGGAGTTGACAGTTTTTTCAAAGACAGAGTTGTCTCGCCAAAATTTTAAAATCTGGTGTTCAACTGCAGGCAGATCAACCGATGCAGATATCTGTCGAAACGACATTAAAAAACCCCCAGAGAAAATTATCTGGAGGGACGAAATCTGCATATGCAGTTTTCGCGGTACCACCCACCTTGCGTCTACACCTTGATGCATTCGCCGCTTTTGATCCCACTTGCTAGTTCTAGGTGAATCCTTGGTAAAGGACCACTTCTTCTAGCAGGCTCGTGAGGTGATAGCCCCGTCAGTGCCAGTTATGTGAGGAGTTCAGTCTAGATGATGGCTAGAAAATAAATTGCAACGTGGCGAAATTGGCAACACAGGGGTAATCGGCATAGGGTTCGCGACATGCCTAAGAAGCCTGTTAAGAAAGCGGTCGCAAAGAAGGCGGTAGCAAAGAAAGCTGCTCCGGCCAAAAAAGCTGTTAAGAAGGTTGCTAAAAAGGCGACGACCAAGAAGAAGCCGATCAAAAAAGCCACACCAGTTAAGAAAGCTGTTAAGAAAGCTGCAAAGAAAGCCGCTCCGGCCAAAAAATCTAGCGTCAAGAGCATTCCTGTAAAGAAGGCCTCGGGCAAAGGCTTTCCATCAAAAACAACTTTAACTGTTGATGAAAAATCTCAAACTGTTTCAGTTTCAACTGTAACTGCAACTGTTGTTGCACCAGTTGTCGAAGAGCGACGGTTGGTTATGCCACCGCCACCAAGACCTACCAAAACCGGAAAAAAGATTGCTCCACTTAAACCAATCAAGAGCGCACCTGTTCCTGTTGTCGTCACAGAAGCCGAGGCACCATGGTCGGCCGCAGAGCTCAAGGCTGTCAGAGCAGAGATTTCCAAAGAGCTAGATCGTTTGCGTAAAGAGCTGGCTATTGTTGAATTGGAAATGGACGAACTCATTCAAGAATCTGGCGAAGGCGCTGGCGATGACCAAGCTGATGCGGGTACAAAAACTTTCGAACGCGAACATGAGATGTCATTGGTAATCAACGCTCGTGACATGGTTTTACAAACTGAACGAGCTCTAGAGAGAATTGATTCCAAGAACTATGGAAATTGTGAGGAGTGCGGTTCTCCAATTGGCAAAGCCCGTCTTCAAGTATTTCCACGTGCAACGTTATGCATGCTTTGTAAACAGAAGGAAGAGCGGCGCTAACAGTGCAGTATTGGCGAACACTTTATGGTGTTGCCTGGTTTGTTTGGGTTCTAGATCTAGCAACCAAGTTATGGGCCATCAGTACTCTTTCGGATCGCTCCAACATCAAAGTTCTCGGAGATTTTTTTCAACTCACTCTAGTTCGAAACCCTGGAGCAGCCTTTTCAATAGCCGAGGGTGCAACGATCTTTTTAACTCTATTCGGCTTCTTCGTTTTGGCGGTGATTTTCTATTTCTCAACCAAAATTACCTCCAAGGGTTGGTCCGTTGTACTTGGTTTAGCAATGGGTGGAATATTGGGCAACCTTGTCGATCGCATTTTTCGTGAGCCAGGAGTTCTAAGAGGTCATGTAATTGATTGGCTCCAAGTGCCAAACTTCCCAGTATTTAACATTGCCGATTCGGCAATAGTCGCTGCTGCTGGAATTTCCATGCTCCTGTCATTGCGAAATATTCCACCAATAACAAGAGTAAAGTCAGATTTATGAGTCAAAGAGAGCTGCGAACACTGTCAGTACCTGTGGGTGTCGCGGGAGAGCGAATCGATAGCGCACTAACTCGAGTACTCGGTCTTTCCCGAACTTCTGTGGTGAAACTTCTAGAAGATGGCGACATCACAACAAATGGCAAAGTTATGCCAAAGTCAGAACGTGTGATTGCTGGCCAAGTAATCGAAGTATTGATGCCCGCTCCATTAAACAGCGAACCAATTCCTTTAACTCCAATTGAAGGATTAAGTATTGTCTACGATGACAGCGACATAGTTGTTATCGATAAACCTGTTGGATGTGCTGCTCATCCAAGTCCTGGTTGGACTGGTCCAACAGTTGTAGGCGCATTAATGGCAGCCGGATACTCAGTTTCAACTTCTGGTCCTTCAGAAAGACAGGGAATTGTTCATCGATTAGATGTTGGTACAAGCGGGCTGATGATCGTTGCGAAAAGTGATCAGGCTTTTCACGCCTTGAAAGATGCATTTAGAAATAGAACTGTTTCAAAGATTTATCACGCACTCGTTCAAGGACATATGGATCCTTCCACCGGAACTATCGATGCGCCTATCGATCGCCACCCAAAAGAGGATCATCGATTTGCAGTGGTTGCAACAGGTAAGGAGTCGATCACTCACTATGAAGTTATGGAGTTTTATCGCGCGGTATCGATGGTCAAGATTGAATTAGAGACTGGGCGCACTCATCAAATTAGAGTTCACTTCTCTGCGCTGCACCATCCCTTAGTGGGGGACACAACTTATGGAGCCGATCCGGTTTTGGGTAAGAGCCTTGGAATGTCCAGGCCTTGGCTACATGCAGCCGAACTTTCTTTTACCCACCCCGTGACTCATTCCAAACTTAACTTCACCGCCCCGTATCCAGCCGATCTCACACGCTCACTGGCGTTGCTTTCCGACGCAGTTCTGCCTTAGCCACTAATCTCACCAATCATGTCTAAAGATAATTTCGTACATCTGCATGTACATACCGAGTATTCAATGCTCGATGGTGCTGCTCGTATAAATGAACTTATGGCAGAAGTTAAGTCACAAGATATGCCAGCAATCGCGATGACTGACCACGGCAATGTTTTTGGAGCATTTGAATTCTACAAAGCAGCAAAAAAAGCTGATGTAAAGCCAATCATTGGAATTGAAGCCTATGTTGCACCGGAATCACGCCTTGATAAGAAACGTGTGCAATGGGCCTCTGGAGGCGAAGATGATGTATCCGGTGGCGGCGCTTACACACATATGACGATTTTGGCGGAAAACAACGAAGGACTTTCAAACTTATTTCGGCTCTCATCACTTGCATCTCTAGAAGGTTATTACTACAAGCCACGCATGGACCGCGAACTACTTGCCCTACATTCAAAAGGGTTGATTGCAACAACTGGATGTCCTGGTGGTGAAATTCAAACCAGACTTCGAATGGGTGCCTATAAAGAAGCGATTAAAGCGGCAAGTGATTATCGAGATATTTTTGGAAAAGAAAACTATTTTTTAGAGGTCATGGATCATGGAATTGAGATTGAAGCACGGGTAAAAGATGACCTTCTCAAGCTTGGCAAGGAGTTGGGTATTCCTTTCCTTGCAACCAATGATCTTCACTACACATTACAAGCTGATGCACCTGCCCACGAAGCTTTATTGTGCGTTCAATCGGGATCAACATTGGCCGATCCAAAGCGCTTTAAATTCGACAATGATTCTTTTTACGTAAAAACTCCAGCTCAGATGAGAGAGTTGTTCAAAGATCTTCCAGAAAGTTGCGATAACACATTACTCATTGCCGAAAGATGCAATGTGACATTACGAGAGGGCGAAAACCTTCTGCCGCAGTTTGAAGTTCCATCTGGTGAATCCGAGGATACGTGGCTTAAAAAGCAAGCACAGTTGGGTTTAAAGGAGCGCATGGGAACACGCCTAACTCCAGCGCATGAGGCTCGACTAGATTATGAACTTGGCGTTATGGAGAAGATGGGTTTTCCAGGTTACTTCTTAGTGGTTGCTGATTTAGTTGCCCATGCAAAGAAAGTTGGAATTCGCGTAGGCCCTGGTCGAGGATCAGCAGCTGGATCATTGGTGGCTTATTCACTTGGAATTACCGGATTGGATCCAATAGAACACGGTTTGCTTTTTGAGCGCTTCTTGAATCCAGAGCGTATTTCTATGCCAGATATTGACTTGGACTTCGATGAACGTCGGCGAAGTGAAATGATTCGTTATGCCACCAATAAGTATGGAGAAGATCGTGTTGCTCAGATCATTACTTACGGAACAATTAAATCTAAGCAGGCGTTGAAGGACTCAACTCGAGTGTTGGGCTATCCCTATGTAGTGGGAGAGAAGTTAACAAAGGCATTGCCACCATCGGTAATGGGCAAGGACATCTCTTTATCGGGAGTATTTGATGCAAAAGATGATCGTTATGCAGAGGCCGGGGAGTTTCGCTCACTTTATGAATCTGACAGTGATTCAAAACGAGTTGTCGATACAGCTCGCGGTCTTGAGGGATTAAAACGTCAATGGGGAGTTCACGCAGCTGGAGTAATTCTTTCACGCGAACCACTTCTTGATGTAATTCCGATTCATCGTCGTGAAGCAGATGGAGCCATAATCACCCAGTTTGATATGGGAGCATGCGAGGCAACGGGCTTACTCAAGATGGATTTCTTGGGCCTTCGAAATCTCTCAGTTTTAGATGATTGCCTTCTTAACATCAAAGCAAATCAAGGAATTGATGTTGTCTTAGAAGATTTAACATTGGATGATCCAAAAACCTACCAACTTCTAAGCCGCGGTGAAACTTTAGGTGTATTCCAACTCGACGGTGGGCCTATGCGACAACTTCTAAAGAGTTTGTCACCTGATTCTTTCCAAGATATCTCTGCGGTAATAGCACTGTATCGACCAGGGCCAATGGGTGAAAACTCTCATAACCTATACGCCGATCGCAAAAATAACCGTAAACCCGTTGAACCTATTCACAATGAACTTTCTGATTCATTGCAAGAAATTCTTGGCGATACCTATGGATTAATTGTCTATCAGGAACAGGTAATGGCAATTGCGCAAAAAGTCGCAGGATTCTCACTCGGCCGCGCGGATCTTTTGCGTAAAGCGATGGGAAAAAAGAATAAAGAGATTCTAGATAAAGAGTATGTACCTTTCGAAGCTGGCATGAAGGCCAATGGTTATTCAACTGCTGCTATTAAGCGTCTTTGGGACACACTGATTCCATTTTCTGATTACGCATTTAACCGTGCTCACTCTGCCGGTTATGGAGTTGTTTCTGATTGGACGGCTTACTTAAAAGCCAATTACCCAACCGAATACATGGCAGCTCTTTTGACTTCGGTTAGAGATGACAAAGATAAATCTGCGCTCTATCTTTCTGAGTGCCGTCGAATGGGAATCAAAGTTTTATCTCCCGATGTTAATGAATCTGATGCTGAATACACCCCAAGAGGCGTGGATATTCGATTTGGATTAGCTGCTATTCGAAATGTTGG
>CAMCYA010000009.1 GCA_945883675.1 Bifidobacterium breve | reverse complement strand
AGGTTCCAGGTCGAGAGCGGCACCTGGGCTAACGGCTTCGAAATGCTTATGCAGCGAGTTCGAAAGCTTGCTGATTGTTGTCAGCAGTTATTTTTGCACGGATTATTGGTTTACGAGATCATTCCGGCTTCCTCGGCCCGCTTCCCCTGCCTCAACATCCAAAGTCGAGACCGTTCACCCCCAAGAGTGAATATAGAAAGCTAATTTAAATTCTCTATTTAGTTGTCAATTTTCTGCGCCGTCGCCACAATTCCCCAAAAATTGAGGTATCGAAGCGGCGGTGAACTAAGTGTAAATCAGGAATGATCTAAAGTGTTAATCGTCGTATTTTGATGCAGCTCGAGATGCTTTTCCGCTGAGGCTGCGCGAAACCACGCGCGAAACCTCACGGTCTGCTTCGCGCTCTTTTAGCGCCTCACGCTTATCGTGTGCTTTCTTTCCCTTAGCAATTGCTATCTCAACTTTCGCTTTACCATCTTTAAAATAGAGTTGCAGAGGGATCAATGTAGTTCCCGAATCCTTCATCTTGCCAATCAACTTATTTAGCTCATTTTTGTTAACTAGAAGTTTTCGTTCTCTTCGAGGAGTGTGATTAGTCCAGGTACCTTCTGTGTATTCAGGAATATGTACACCCATCAGCCAAAGTTCACCATCATTTATCATCGCAAATCCATCGATTAAAGATGCACGACCTGCGCGAAGTGACTTAACTTCCGTTCCTGTAAGCACCATCCCACACTCAATTACATCTGCTATCGAGTAGTCATGTCGTGCTTTCTTATTTTGAGCAATGACCTTGCGGCCAACTTCTTTAACCATGCCGCGTCACCACCCTAGTTTTAGCAATCAATTATTGATTTGCTGACTCTAATTCTCTCACTTGGTTCAATAGGTGAGCGCCAGCAAAACCACGGGTTTTGATTGAGTAATTAGACCTTTAAGTAGCGACGCAGGGTGATCACAGAGGCAAGAATGGAAACTACCAAGCCCGTAGCCAATAAGTAGGCAGATGAGACCCATACTTCTCGCCATCCAAAGAAATTAGTGAATGAAAGCAAAGGTGCAACATTTGTATCGACCACTGTTTTTAGTCCTGCAAGCAATCCTGTTGCAATAGCCCAACCAAATATTGCAGAGATGACACCTTCTAGTAAGAATGGAAGTTGAATAGACCAAGAAGAGGCACCAACTAATTTCATTACACCTGTTTCACGTCGTCGATTAAAGGCGGCAATTCGTAGAGTATTAGAAATCAATAGTGCAGCAGTTAGAACGGATGCAAGGCCAACTGCAAGTGCTCCATTTCGAAGTACTCCCAGTAACTTAAAGAATTTTTCCAAGATTGATCTTTGATCTTGAACAACATCAACTCCGGGGCGACCACTAAATGCACTGACAATAACTGCAAACTCTGTTGGATCTTTTAACTTAACACGAAATGATTCTGGTAGCTGATCAGCGGTAACATTTTGTGCAATTGCAGAATCCGTAAATCTCTCTTTGAAGCGAGAGTATGCCTGAGACTGTGACTCATAGAAAACGCTTTCAACAACAGATAGCTCTGTTAATCCTTGTTGAATTGAAAGTCGTTGTGCTGCTGTGACTACACCAGCTGCGCATGAAGGTGAGTCGGAGAGGTTTCCACATAGAAATACAGAGACTTCAATCTTGTCATACCAATAATCTTTCATCGCACTTACTTGTGCATTCGCAAGAAGCCCAACACCAAGTAAAGAAAGTGAGATTGCAGTTGTAACAACAACAGCAAAAGTCATTGTTAAGTTGCGTCGAAGTCCAATTCGGACTTCATTTAATAGAAACCGTGCACGCATTTTTCTACCTTTCGCCCTTAACCGGTATATCCATAAACACCACGAACTTGATCTCGAATAACATGTCCTAGATCTAGTTCAATTACGCGTTTGCGCATCTGATCCACAATCCCTGCATCGTGAGTAGCCATTAAAACAGTTGTTCCCTCGCGATTAATTCGATCTAATAATTTCATAATTCCAACTGATGTTGCTGGATCTAGATTTCCAGTTGGCTCATCGGCAATCAAGATTGGCGGGCGGCTGACATAGGCCCTTGCAATAGCCACGCGCTGTTGCTCGCCGCCTGAAATTTCAGAAGGCAATCGATCGCCCTTATCTTCTAATCCAACTAACTCGAGAACTTCTGGAACTTCACGATTGATTTCTTTTTGTGAATATCCAAGAACATGTAATGTAAACGCGACATTTTCAGAAATGGTTTTGTTTGGCAGCAAGCGAAAATCTTGGAAAACAGTTCCGACAGATCTACGGAGCTCAGGCACTTTGTGTTTTGCTAATGTGTGTAGGTCTTTACCTGCAACATGAATAGAGCCTGATGTTGGGCGTTCTTCGCGCAAGACCAAACGCAAGAAAGTTGATTTTCCAGATCCTGAAAGTCCCACTAGAAATACAAACTCGCCTTTTACAATCTCCAGATTTACAGTATCTAGAGCTGGGCGCTCTTGTCCTGAATAAACCTTTGTGACGTTTTCAAAGCGGATCATTACATCTCCCATTACATGTGCGGGGCTCTAGCCCTCGACCTGACTGTAGTTTATGTAAATGTTCTAGAAATCTATGGATGTTGGCGTGGTTTGAGCCTAAGAAAAATGTGAGATTGCATGGATTCTGAGAATTTTAAGGGTTTGACTATTAATTTAGCCTTAATTTTTATGAACTTCGACGCCAGCGAATTCCGGCTTCTATGAACTCATCAATCTCGCCATTTAAAACCGCAGATGTATTACCGGTTTCATAATTGGTCCGTAAATCTTTAACCATTTGATATGGGGCCAAAACATATGAACGCATTTGGTTTCCCCAAGAGCCAGAGTTATCTCCCTTAAGGGCATTGATCTTTGCCTGCTCTTCCTGCCTTCTTCGCTCCAGCAATCTTGATTGCAAGACTGCTAATGCAGTCGCTTTGTTTTGAATTTGGGAGCGCTCATTTTGGCAAGAGACAACGATCCCGGTTGGAATATGAGTTAATCGAACTGCTGAATCGGTGGTGTTAACACCTTGTCCGCCAGGCCCAGATGAGCGATAGACATCCACGCGAATTTCTTTTTCATCGATCTCAATATGATCACTTTGCTCAACTACAGGTACAACTTCTACGCCAGCAAAAGATGTATGTCTGCGGCTTTGGCTGTCAAAAGGTGAAATTCGAACAAGTCGGTGAGTTCCTTGCTCAACAGAAAGCGTTCCATATGCATAAGGGGCGGAAACTTTAAACGTAGTTGATTTAATTCCTGCTTCTTCAGCATATGAAGTTTCCAGAACATCAACTTTGAAACTATGACGTTCACAGTAACGCAGATACATACGCATGATCATCTCTGCCCAATCAGCTGCTTCTACTCCACCTGCTTCAGAGCGAATTGTGATGAGTGCATCTCGATCGTCATACTCACCATTTAGAAGTGTTTGAACTTCTAATTCACTAACAGATTTTTTTACTGCATCCAACTCTTTTTCGGCATCTTCAATTCCACCAGGCTCCCCTACTGCAAGTTCAAAGAGAATAGGCAAGTCTTCCACTCGTTGACGAAGCCCTGATAACTTTACAATTTCGGATTGAACTCTAGACAGTCGGCTAGTTATTTTTTGGGCAGCCTCCGGGTCATCCCAAAGGTTTGGGACTCCTGCTTCAACTTCTAACTCGTCTGCTTGTTTCCTGAGTTTAGGCAGATCTAAAACTTTTTCAATTGAAACAAGGGTCGCATCAATGGTGTTTATCTCTAATTGATACTCGCGTGCGGCCATGGCCTAAGGATACCCAGTGTAAAT
This sequence comes from Bifidobacterium breve, assembly GCA_945883675.1. GTDB lineage: Bacteria > Actinomycetota > Actinomycetes > Nanopelagicales > Nanopelagicaceae > Planktophila. The sequence goes on along the minus strand of CAMCYA010000009.1, from coordinate 32,581 downwards.
GCGTGTCAATTGCGAGCGCCCGATGATTGTGAATCAAGAAATCTGTGGAATCAAAAACTTAGTTATTACGATTAGTAATGTTGTACTTAACGCAAAAGAGCCCCACATCCAATTGGAGTGAGGCTCTTTTGAAACGCTAGACATGTACTGACCAGCAAGGCTGGTTTAAGCACAATGAAATTTAATTACTGGGCTTTGCCAAGAATGCGATTGACCTTGGTGCCACACACTGGGCAGATGCCCTGTGCCATGCGACGGCCAGACTCGGAAACCTTTACAGTTCCTTCGAAATCACGCTTCTCTTTGCACTTAACGCAGTAAGCGTCACCCTTGTATGTCTCTGCTGTCATTTCTTTCCTCCTATCGACGCTTACGATCCCAATGGGATGCTCCCCTTTTGGGGTAGGCGCTCTGGTATGAGATTACTCGCCCCACGCTTGATTAAGCGTAACTACGCACCCTTATTTAGGAGTTTTTTTAGGGCCTCTGGAGCGGTAAGCGCGTTTTCGGCCGCCTCATAGCCCTGCAAATAGGCCTCAGCCTGTACTTCCTGGGGGAAACGAGCCAAAAGCTCCTTGAACTCCTGGCCGTGGTCGAAATACTGCAAATGGATGGCCTCATGAAAGAGCACGTAATCCAAAACGTACTCAGGTGCTCCCTTGAGGCGATCTGAGATACGAATTGAGCGGTCGATGCCTGTGCACGATCCCCAGCGCTCGCGCATGGCCCGCCAATTGACCGATGCTGGGCGCGCAGAAATCTCTGGAGCTAACTGCGTGAGCAGTTCGCCAGCTCTAACCAGCAAAATCTCTTCGCTCATCGTTGCAACGGCCTCTTGGGCACGAATCTTTGCCACCATTTCCGGAACCATGGCCCGTTCATCGGCCTTACTCATTCTGGCGGGGATTGAGACAACAATTCGACCGCCTTGGCGATAGGCCGAGATGTTTTTCTTCCTGCGGTTGGAGCGAATGACGACTATCTCGCCCTCGGTGATTCCAGGCAACGTTGATTCTTCAAGTGTTTTTTCAACTAAAGATTCTCCATGGAGATCTGGATGCTGCATATGAAAAATAATAGGTCATCTCTCAACTAAACCTTGAGAGATTGAGATAAATCTATGGTGATTTCTTTTTAAAGGTAGAAATAGAAAGGCCTTTATCTGAAGAAATCACGATTTGTCAACCTAAAACAGCGCGATGCTTAGTTGATTATCGCTTCAAGAACGCTTATTTTACGGGTACGAACTCCTCGGATAACAGTTCTAAGTCAGCAAGGGGAAGGCTGACATAGAGCAAGTGACCGGGGAGTTCGCTTTTTAATTCACGTTAAATTAAGCCCGACAAATCATCTGGGATTTCTAAACTCTTCAAGAAACTCTCAGGAGTCAACAAGTCATCTGCAGTTGGCAAAATTCCACTCCAAATTTGATCACGGGCTGCAATATCTTTTAATTCACGTACTTGGGTCCAAAATGCAGTCGCCTCACGTGTTAAACGTGGTGAAACTTGTAATCCTAAAAGCGAAGAGAATAGTTGTTGAGCGGGAGCTGAAGTTGCACGTCGACGACGTAAAGTCTCTTGTAATGCATTCAGATTTGGAAGGCGATTTCCTGCTGCTAAGGAAACAACTTCTTCACACCATCCGTCTATGAGCGCTAGAGCTGTCTCTAACTTTGTTAGCGCCGCTCTTTGTGCGGGTGTTTCTTGTGGTGTGAATATTCCGCTATTTAAAGCGATGTTTAAACTTTCAGGATTAGTTGGATCAAAGCCACCGCTCTCATCGAGTGCACGCTGTGCCTGCTCTTGAATTGCTTCCATGTCGATGTTGATTCCTTTTCCGTAATCAGTAATTGCAGTACGGATGTATGAAACTAACCATGGATTGTTTGAAAACAACCGGGCAACTGATGCTTCGCGGAGTGCATGAAATATCTGAACTTCATCTAGGGCAATATCAAGATCTGTTGACCATTCACGGATGTTTTGCGGAACTAAAGCCGGGTATGCAGGATCAAGTAGGGGCAGTCCTACGTCGTGAGCGCCAGTGACTTTGCTAGCTAAGCCACTGATTGCTTGTCCTAACTGTGTTGCAATCAATGAACCAATAAATGATTTAAGAAGCATTGAAATCATTCCGACAGGAATCGCCAATTCGGGGTTTTCACTATCCGGATGTGCATCAGATTCTTCTTCGCCAATCGATGCTTGATCCAGTAATTCACCAATTGCAGCCGATAACCCGACCGCTAGAGGCTCTACTGCGCTTTGCCAACCGGAGAGCGTGGCATCAATCCAATCAGTACGTGCCAAAGCCGCATTTCCGCTTTGTGGTGTCTGTGGGAATAAGACTGCTTCATTGAGCCAGGTCTCGGCAATTGAAAACGCCTGCTGAATTTGAGCGAGGTCACTTTGACCAACTGGGGCAGAACTCTGAGAACTCGTAAACTTTTTTGATACATCGCGAACAATGTTTTTCGGCAGCGCTTCATCTGAACCAGTAAATCCTGGTCCATTAATTCCCAACATCGAAAACTGTTGTTGAATCTGTTGCTGCATCTGCGCCATCATGGCGGCAAAATCCACAGGTTCTTCAGATCCATCTGAATCATCTGCGCCGCCAGGGGTAAAACCAAAGTTTGCCATCTCTTAATCCTCCCAGTCTTAGAATAATTTTGCATTCTCTTTCATTCCCGCTTAACTCACATGCATCTTCCCCTCTGCAGCACGCTTACTCTTTCAAACCTTAGTAAGGTAGGAACATGTCCAATGCATTTTTAGCTCTTATTTGGTGGGTAGTCCCTGCTACTGGGCTAATTGGCGCACTCGGTTACGTGTTATGGGTGACAAAGTTTGAAAGCAAATTTCAAACTGAAACAAAGAGATCCGTAGATCGCTTTCAACGTTTTCAAGATTCACTTCGTGATACCCAAGCCCGTGACGCTGATGCAACTTTCAATTCAGTTACAAATATGGAACCTCAACTATTTGATCAGGAAGAAGTTGAAGAGAAATCCATTGTTTCTAATAATGAATCTCAACCGAAACCACTGCAACCTTAAAGATCTAGTGAGATTCTTCTAATGCGATTTTCACCCTTACCCCGTTTAGTAACAATTACTCTTGGAATCTTTTTTCTGTTAGCAACAATTGCGCCGCTGCCTTTTGCAATAGTTTTGCCCGGAGAGGCACAGAATATTTTTAAGGGTGTAATTACATTCAAATCAACTGACAACTATCCTGCAACAGGTCGAATCGATTTAATGTCAATACGTGTGACTAATCCAGATTCTTGGATCTTTGGACCTGAGATAATTTACTCATGGATTAGTAGTGAGCGTTCTGTTTATCCAAAATCTGCAATATTTCCACCCGGCACAACTTCTAAAGAAGAACGAAAACAGGCCAAGGCTGAAATGGTTAGTTCTCAGGACAAAGCAATTTTTGCAGCCGTAAACTATTTGCAATCAAATCCAAAGATTATGGCCGCCGATTCATCTGCAACTGATGCCGTAAGTATTGGTCAAGTGCGCGCAGATAAATTGGAAACAAAAAACATCGAGTTTAAAGTCAAGGAAACTGGAGGCCCTAGTGGCGGTCTTGTATTTGCAATTGCTTTAGTTGAGCTTTTAACCGAGCGCGATATTTTAGAAGGTGAGCACATTGCAGGAACTGGAACTATTAATGCTCGTGGAATAGTCGGCGGCATTGGTGGAATCAATGAAAAAATTACATCTGCTCATAAAGTTGGAGCTACATTGTTTTTTGCACCTGTTAGCAATGCCTCGGAAATCGCAAATGTCCCAGCCGGCATTAAGGTTGTAACGGTTGCAACCTTGGCTCAAGCAATCTCATACTTAGAAACCAGCAAAAAGTAGTATCTGTCCGCCTAAAGGTTGGTTCTAACCCCTTGAAGGCAAAGGGAAATTTGGATTGGTGGGAAAGCGTGGGTGCGATAGTTTTCTCCCATGACTAATACACCACAGTTTCAACGCCCCAACTTCCAATTTAAAGGTCGCAAGAGTCCGCTCGCGCTGACCTTCGGAATCCTTGTTGTTCTTGGAATTCTCTTTACTGCATTGAGTGGTTTTTATGCAGATTGGTTGTGGTTTAAGTCTGTAGATTTCACAAGCACATGGTCAACAATTCTTGGTACAAAAGCTTTTCTCTTCATTATTGGTGGATTGTTAACTGCACTTATTGTAATGGCAAATATATTTATTGCTTATAAGCGCCGTCCACTTTATGTAACAATGATGGTCGAATCAGATAATCTTGAAAGATATCGATCACAAGTAGAGCCAATCCGTAAAGGTTTATTCATCGGATTAAGCGTGGCAATTTTTTACTTTGCTGGTTCTGCTTCATCACAATTGTGGACTACATGGTTGCTATTTAAAAACTCAACAAGCTTTGGTGTAACAGATCCACAGTTCAATATGGATGTTTCATTCTTTGCATTCCGTTTACCTTTTTGGCAGTCATTAATCTCTTGGGCAATTACAACAACTGTTCTGGCAATAATTGCTTCTGCTGTTGTCCACTATCTCTACAGTGGAATTCGCTTGCAAGTTCAGCAAGATCGCACCACTGTCGCTGCACGTGTTCAACTTTCAGTTTTGCTAGGAGTTGTTGTTCTCCTTAAGGCTGTTGCTTATTGGTTTGATAGATATGCGCTAGCTCTTAAAGAGGGCAGGTTGATAACAGGATTAACTTATACAGATGTCAACGCTGTATTGCCTGCAAAGGCAATTTTGACTGGAATTGCATTGGTCTGTGCGGTTTTATTCTTTGCAACAATTATTCGTAAATCCTGGTTGCTACCTGCAGCCGGTACGGCACTGCTTGTTGTTTCATCAGTTCTGTTTGCTGGTCTTTACCCAGGTGCAATTCAGCAGTTCCAGGTTAAGCCAAGTGAATCATCTAAGGAAGCACCTTTTATTCAAAGAAATATTGATGCTACTCGCGCGGCCTATGGGATCTCAGATGTCACTGTTAGCGATTACCAGGCAACAGCTGCAACTAACTCGGGTCAACTTGCAGATGATGCCGCCACAATTGCAAATATTCGTTTGATGGATCCAAATGTTCTTTCATCAACTTTCCGTCAACTTCAACAGATTCGCCCTTATTACAGTTTCCCTCAAACTTTAGATATTGATCGTTACACAGTAAACGGAGTCAAGCGCGATGTTGTTGTTGCAGCTCGTGAACTAAATATTGCTGGAAATCCATCTCGAAATTGGATCAATGATCACCTTGTTTACACACACGGGTTTGGTTTTGTTGCGGCCTACGGAAACGAACGCGACGCAGATGGTAAGCCTTCCTTTGCACTTGGCGATTTGCCTCCTAAGGGTGCATTGGGCGAATTCCAGCCACGGATTTATTTCGGTGAGAATGTTCCTGACTATTCAATTATTGGTGGAGTGAAGACAGATACACCAGTGGAGTTTGATTATCCAGATGATGCTTCACCAAATGGACAAAGAAATTACACCTACACAGGTAAAGGTGGAGTTCCAGTTGGTTCACTTGTAAATAAAGCAGTATTTGCACTTAAGTATCAAGAACAAAGAATTTTGTTATCAAATCTGATCAACAAAGATTCAAAGATTCTCTTTGAAAGAAATCCTCGAGATCGCGTCGCAAAAGTTGCCCCGTGGTTAACTCTTGATGGAGATCCTTATCCAGCGTTAATTGATGGAAAGGTTTTGTGGATTATTGATGGATATACAACAAGTGCCGGCTATCCATATTCACGCCGAACAGTACTTTCAGATGCCATTAACGATACGGTTACTACAAACACTGGCGCTTCTGCATTACTAAGAAATCAAAGTATTAACTACATTCGAAACTCTGTAAAAGCAACTGTGGATGCTTATGATGGAACAGTTTCCCTGTATACATGGGATGATCAAGATCCAGTTTTAAAAACTTGGGCTAAGGCATTTCCAAATGCACTTCTTCCAAAGAGTGCAATCTCAGATCAGCTAATGGAGCATGTGCGCTACCCTGAAGACCTCTTTAGAGTTCAAAGAGAGATTTTGAGTTCCTACCATGTTAGAACTGCAGAGGCTTTCTATGGTGGGCAAGATTTCTGGCGCATCCCCCGAGATCCTTCAACATTTGGAGCTAACGCTGGTGCACAACCACCGTATTACTTAACACTTCAGATGCCTGGAACTAAAGCTCCAGTGTTTTCTTTAACTACTCCATTTGTGCCTCGCGGAGGACGTGAGAACCTGTCTGCATTTGCAGTTGTAAATTCCGATGCCGGGCCGGATTACGGAAAGATGTCAGTATTACAGCTACCTAGAAATACAAACGTTGCAGGACCTACACAGGTAGCTGCAAACTTTGAGGCAAATACTGATGTTGCAACCGAATTAAACCTTCTTCGCCGTGGTGGTTCTGATGTTGTGTTGGGTAACTTGTTAACACTGCCAGTTGGAGGCGGCTTACTCTACGTTCAGCCCGTCTATGTGCAGGCAACTGCTAACACATCTGCATACCCTCTACTGCAGAAGGTTCTGGTTTCATTCGGTGATCAAATCGGATTTGATGAGACGTTAAAGGGCGCGCTGGATCAAGTCTTCTCTGGTAACTCTGGTACTTCTGCCGGTGGTTCAACAACTAATGGAAATACAGGAACATCAACTAACTCATCCCTTGCAAGCGCAATAGCAAGTGCTATGAGTGCAATTAGAGATGGAGATGCAGCCCTTGCAAAAGGAGATTTGGAAGCATATGGCAAAGCTAAGAAACGATTGGAATCTGCAGTCGAAGCAGCCGAAGCAATCATAAATTCGCAATCTAAATAAAGTACACATGCAGTAATCAGTATTTCTTCTTTGTGCTTGGATTTGGCCTTTAACTGCGAGTTCGCATAGGATTGCTCTACCGACGCGGGGTGGAGCAGCTCGGTAGCTCGCTGGGCTCATAACCCAGAGGTCGTAGGTTCAAATCCTGCCCCCGCTACTAGATTAAAAACTGAAACGAAAAAAGGACCCGTAAGGGTCCTTTTTTCATGAAAAAATTTAGTCAGTGTTTATTTGATGCGAAGTGAATTAGTTACGACAAGAACGCTACTTGCAGCCATTGCAGCTGCTGCATACAGAGGTGTGAGTAAGCCTGCTGCGGCTATTGGTAGGCCGATGACGTTATAGATCAATGCCCAACCCATGTTAAGGCGAATTATTTTCATCGTCTTGGTCGATAGTTTTAGTGCCTCAACGACATTATTTAGTCCTGACTGCATCAACGTAATGTCAGCGCTATTTATTGCTGTATCAGTTCCTGTTCCCATTGCCATGGAAAGATCGGCAGCAGTAAGGGCAGCTGCATCATTGATTCCATCACCAATCATTAAGACCGTGCGTCCCTCGGATTTGAGCTTTTGGACGATCTCTAACTTTGTTTCAGGTAATGCATGGGAAACAACATGAGCGGCATCAATGCCCACCACGGAAGCCACATTTGCAGCAACCTGTGAACTATCTCCAGTTACAAGCCAAGGAGTAATACCTCGCGCTCGAAGAGAAGAAACTGTTTCGGCAGCATTTTCTTTCAGTTGATCACCAACTGAAAAAACAGCCAAAGCAACACCATCCCATGCTAAAACTGCAACTGTTAGCCCCGCTGCTTCCCCTAGTTCAATTGCTTGTTTTATCTCTGAGTGAAAAGCAGTGGCACTATGGGCAACTGCAGCTGGTGAACCAATTAACACCACTGGAGAACGATCTCCAATGTGTACTCGACCTGCAGCTCCGGCACCTGGTGTTACAGAGAATTCATTCACTTCTAGTTTTGTCGCCTTATTAGATAGTGCGTATCTAGAGATTGATAGTGCAACTGGGTGAGAATTAAGAGACTCAATCGCTAAAGCAGAGGAAAGGATTTTCTCCTCGGTCAGTATTGAGGCAAATGACGCCCCCAATACATTTCCCGCACTTAATGAGAGTGTCACTTGCTGAACATTCATTACACCCTCAGTTAGGGTTCCAGTTTTATCAAACAAAACCGTATCTACTTTTCGAGCAACTTCTAGTACTCGAGGTTCACGAATAACAATTCCACGTAGAGCGCCACGCCCTGATGCCACTAGAAGTGCCACGGGGGTTGCCAAACCAAGAGCGCAAGGGCATGCAATAACTAAAACGGTAATTGCGATAGAGATTGATTGGGTAAGTGTTGAGCCTGTTAAATACCATCCAGCAAATGTTCCAATTGCTAATACTGTAACAATTGGCACAAAAACTGCACTAATTCGATCTGCCAATCGCTGAATCGGCGCTTTAGTTCCTTGTGCGCTAATTACCATAGATGTGATTCGTGCTAGCTCAGTATCGCTACCTATTCTTGTGGCTCTAACAACTAAACGACCGTTGTGATTAAGCGATGCTCCTATAACTTGTGAACCTGGTCGGACGTCAACTGGCTTTGATTCCCCAGTTAACATCGAATTATCAACGGTGCTTTCTCCGCTAATGACAATGCCATCTGTTGCAATGCGATCACCTGGGCGGACTTCAAACTCATCACCAATCTGTAATTGATCTATGGAGGTTATGAGTGGAAAACCTCCACGAATTATTGTTACTTCTTTGCTGTCCAGTGCAAGAAGGGATGAGAGAGCATTACTTGCTTTAGCTTTTGCTCGAGTTTCCAGAAAGCGACCAAGGATTACAAAGAAAATAACGCCGGCAGCAACCTCGGTATAAACATCACCGATACCAGTTGAATTTGCATAGATTGACCACCCGAAAGCTGCTAGTGAACCCATTGAAATCAAATTGTCCATCGTTGGATGGAGCAAATTTCTAAGCGCCGCTTTATGAATCGGATATGCAACCAAAATTACTACCGGTGCACTAAGTGCGATAACTGCCCATGCAGTCGGAGAGTAAAGAGGGTGTAGGAGACCAAAATAATCAAGGGCTTCATGAATCCACATATCAACCTGATGGTGCCAACTCATCACCATTGAAAGAGCAACTGCTGGAATTGCAAAGATTGATGCAAAGAATAAAGCTCTACCGGATTTTTTATTGTGAAGTGTTATCGATTGAGCATCAGTTATAAGCGTTGCTGAGTATCCAGCTTTTTCTACAATCTTAATAAAATCTTTGGCTTGCATCTCGGCAGGTGCCAAAATATGTGCAGTCTCTGTTGCAAAATTTACAGTTGCACGTACGCCATTTACGGAGTTAAGCGCTTTCTCAACCGTGTTTACACAGGATGAACATGTCATTCCTTCAATTGAGAGAGTTGTAGGTTCAAGAGGCGTGCTCATGGGTTAACACCATTAATAACTGCGTTATGGAGTAAACCGTTTGTAGAGACTGCACTACTTCCAAATGGACCGCTGCGACCAGAGATATCAGTAAAAGCACCACCAGCTTCGCGGACAATAATTTCTAGAGCTGCCATATCCCAAATTGCAAGAGATGGTTCTACGGCAACATCTATTGAACCTTCTGCAACCAACATATGTGACCAGAAGTCACCAATGGCGCGAGTTCGCCAAGCAGAGTTCAACATTTTTTGGAATGGTTCTAAACGCTCGCCCCATCCAATAAAGTCAGAGTAAGAAATAGATGCATCGGCAAGAGTTGAAACCTTTGATACTTCAATTCTCTTTTCGATCGATCCATCTGATTCTGATTCCTCATTTAGTGAATCATCGGAATTGAATCGGACTATCGCGCCATGGCCACAAGCTGCTGACCACCTACGAGAGAGAGCAGGTGCGCTAACGACTCCAACTATTACTTCCTCATTACCTGATTCATTAATCTCAACTAATGCAATCAAAGTGGCCCAGATTGGAACTCCGCGCATAAAATTTTTCGTTCCGTCAATGGGATCAATTATCCAATAGCGAGAGCTTTCACCCTTTTTGCTTCCAAACTCTTCTCCAACTAGACCATCATCGGATCGATGAGTTGAAATTGCCTCTCGGATTGCCGTTTCTACAGCGCGATCTGCATCGGTTACTGGTGTTGAATCTGGTTTAGTTGTAACAACTAAATCCTGTGCCTGATATCGATCAAGTGAAATCGCATCAGCTAGGTCTGCAAGTGCATGGGCAAATGCAAGATCATCGTGTAGATCAGCAGATTGGTGCGTGTGCGAGTTGCCCATAGTGATTGAAGTCTAATCCTCTACTGAGGTAGGAGCGCTCTCTTTTACTGCCAACAAGGAGCGAAGACTTGCCAACCTTGCAGTTCTATGAGGATTCGCAATTCCCTCTGGGCTTGCCCACGCATCTAGTTTGCATGTTTCTTCTGAGTGCGAACAGTTAGAAAGACAGTTAGCGGCAACTTCTGATAGATCACTAAATGCATCAATAATTTTTTGATTATCTATATGTGACAGTCCAAATGCTCGAATACCAGGTGTATCAATAATCCAGCCATGGCTTTCAGTGTGGCCTGTACTAACTAATGGAAGTGCAATTGCACTCGATGAGGTATGTCGTCCTCGCCCGGTCGCTTCATTGACATCTCCAGTAAGTCGATCTGCATCCGGAACTAGTGCGTTTATAAGTGTTGATTTTCCGACTCCAGAGTGGCCGACAAGTACTGAGATCTTGCCATCTAAAACTTTATGTAGACGAGTTAGATCTTTCTCTCGTGACGTGCTTTTGATTGCTGTTGGAATTATCTCAACATCAAGTCCTTCATACTCTGCCAAAAATCCAGGGACTTCATTTAAATCAGTCTTTGTTACTACAATCTTTGGAACTATACCTTCAGTAAAAGCAGAGACAAGAAAGCGATCAATTAACCCACGACGTGGCTCCGGATTGGCTGCTGCGATAACAATTACAAGTTGATCAATGTTTGAAACAATAGTTCTCTCCACTTGCGCAGAGTCATCAACTGTTCGGCTTAAAGAATTTCGACGATCTTTTACGCTAACAATGCGTGCCAATGAGCCTTCACTACCAGAAGTATCTCCGACTAATGAAACCTGATCTCCAACTACAACAGATTTGGGACCCAACTCTCGAGCTCGCATTGCTGTAACAATTACCCCATCATCGGTAATACAAGTTTGACGACCACGATCGACAGTTGTTACTAAAGCTGAAATTGCATCTGAGTGTGAAGGTCTGTCTTTACTTCGTGGGCGCGTACTTCTACTGGGGCGCACACGGGCATCTGTTTCATCGTATTCACGTGGCGTCATGCTAAAAGAGAGCTCCAAAGACCTGGAAAATCAGGAAGAGTTTTGCGAGTTGTCTCAATATTTTCTACTTCAATATCTTTCACTGCTAATCCAAGAACAGCTCCTGCAGTTGCAAGTCGATGATCATCGTATGTGTGAAAAACTCCGCCATGAAGTGGAGCAGGATTTATTCGTAGTGCAGTTTCTTCTTCTACTACATCTCCTCCGAGTGAATTTATCTCTCTCGTTAAAGCAGCTAAACGATCTGTCTCATGCAAACGAAGATGACCTATTCCTCGCAAGTAAGAAGGTGAATTTGCAAGGGCGGCGAGTGCGGCAATAGATGGAGCTAATTCACCGACATCATGGAGATCAATATCTATTCCATGTATCTGGCCATTTCCAGTAACAGTTAATCCATTTTTATTTAAGGCAACAGAGCCACCCATCGAAGTTAATATGGAACGAAGCTGATCTCCGGGTTGTGTTGTAGCTTCTGGCCAATCAGCAATAGTTATGCTTCCTCCACAAACCATTGCAATTGAAAGAAACGGCGCAGCATTTGAAAGATCTGGTTCGATAACTAATTCACACCCATGCAGTTGACCTGGCTTAACGCTCCAGGTTTGTGCTTTTGTATCGACACCAACATCTCCACCAAACTGGCGCAGCATTTCTACTGTCATTTCAATATGTGGCATGGAAGGCATTTTTTCACCTTGATGTTGAACAACTAATCCATCTGTAAATGAAGGGGCAACCAATAAAACCGCTGATAAAAATTGACTTGATGCACTTGCATCAATAGTTAACTTTCCGCCTTTGATTAAACCCTTTCCTTGCAAAGTAAGTGGAAGGCTGTAGCGATTCTCATGATCAACTGAAATACCAAGCTCTTCTAGCGCTTTAATTACTGGCCCTAACGGACGTTCATAAGATCGCGGATCTCCATCGAAAGCAACATCACCCTGAGCAAGTGCTGCCAGAGGAGGTAGAAATCGCATGACAGTACCTGCGTTTCCAACATCGATTTTCACTCCTCCGATTAGCCGAGCAGGAGTAACTTCCCAATGAAGTTCTTGCACCCCATTGATCTCAACATCTCTTTCTTTAATACCAATTCCAAGAGATTTTATTCCGGCAACCATTAATTGGCTGTCTCTAGAAACTAAAGGACGGCGCAAAAGGGAGGGCGAATTAGCTTGAGCAGCCAAAACAAGTGCACGGTTTGTAACGGATTTAGATCCAGGAATGACAACGCTTAACTGAACTGGTGATGCCCCACGATAAATGGAAGGCCAGTTAATGTTCTGTGTCATCGGTACATTCTATCCCCTGTCGATAAGTTCAAGGTTTGAATAATGAAAACACCTCATGCCTGCGATACCCTTGAATTATGTGTGGCAGATACGCGCAAACCGCCGATATGCGCGAACTTATGGAGCAATTTGAAGTATCAGGAACTGCTCCACAAAATAGCCTGCCATTGAATTGGAATATTGCGCCTACAAATCCCATTTACATTATCAGAGGCACATCGCCTGATCTTGCAACTGTTTCATGGGGTCTGATAGCTCCCTGGTTAAAGAATGTTCAAGAAGCAAAAAACTCTCAATCGCGTGCTATTAATGCGCGAAGTGAATCTATTTTTGAAAAACCAACTTTCAGAGATGCCTTTCGAACAACTCGATGTTTGATTCCTGCAACGGGATATTACGAATGGGCAACTGCACTTGGTAAATATCGGCCCAAGCAACCTTTCTACATCTGTGCAAAAGATGACAAGCAACTCTCTATTGCTGGAATTTGGAGTAGTTGGATTGCTCCAAGTGGAGAAGTAATGGAAACTGCTTCAATAATTACTCAGGAAGCTCAAGGTGAACTTGAAGCAATACATAGTCGAATGCCTGTCTTTATGCCCACTGACCGGTGGAAGCAGTGGCTAGATCCGAAAGAAAATAATGTGGAGAATCTGAAGTCATTGATGGTGGTTAAACACCCCGATTCTCTGGTTACGGCTCGTCCGGTTTCAAGTGCAGTTAACTCTGTTGCACACAATGGAAAAGAGTTGACTGAGGAAACACCTCTTGGGGAGCCAGAAACACTCTTTTAGCGATAGTGTTTTGCTTCATGTCAATGGATTTAGTCAAAGAGAGCTCAGCGGATCGTGCTGTCCGCTTTGAGCGCGATGCTCTTGTTTTTACAAATCAGCTGTATGCAGCAGCTTTGCGGTATACAAAAAATCCTCATGATGCAAAAGATTTAGTTCAAGATACTTATTTAAAAGCTTTTGCATCTTTTCACCAATTTGAACCAGGTACAAATTTGAAAGCCTGGCTCTATCGAGTTCTAACTACGACATTCATAAACACATACAGAAAAGACCAGCGTCGTCCGCAACTTTCCTCTGGCGAAGTTCAAGATTGGCAGTTAGCCGATGCTGCATCACATACGAGTGATCAAGGCAAATCTGCTGAAGTTGAGGCACTTGAAAACTTACCCGATAGTGATATCAAACGTGCGCTCCAGGATATTCCCGAAGAGTTTCGAATAGCTGTCTACTTGGCCGATGTTGAGGGCTTCTCATACAAAGAAATAGCAGAAATTGTAGGCGTACCCACCGGAACAGTCATGTCTCGCCTTCATCGGGGAAGAAAACAGTTACGGGAACGGTTAACTGATTATGCAAAGGAACTTGGATACAGCACCGATAAGAAGTCGGGGGCTAAGCCATGAGCGCACATTTCGAACTAGCCTGTAATGAAGTTTTAAACTCTTTTGTGTTTATCATTGAAGGAAATATCGAAGCTCCAGAAATGAATAAAATTGAAATTCATTTATCACAATGTCCTGCCTGTGAATCTGAACTTTCCCATGAGCAGTCCTTACGATCACTGATGCAAGAAACGCTCCGTAGAACTTGTAACGAACAGGCACCAGAAGAGCTCCATGCATCCATTTTTCGACAAATTCACGAGAACGCAGCCGGTACTTTTACAGAAATTCACACTCAATACAGCATGACTGAGATTTCAATAGAGATCGACGAGTTTGGACAAATTGAGCATCACGAGGTTCGAATTGAACATAGTGAAGAAATTGTGGTGTTAAACAATCCTGTTGATCCAGATTCACTTGATGGCCAGGGTAAATAAAGATGCAATTTTCTGAAGAAGTTCTTGGCGCAGTTGGACTAACAGAGATGATTGTTCGACCAGGTGATACTTCAGTGGCATTAGGGATTGGTGACTTACCAATCATCGCCCCGTCACAACTAATCAACCTAATGGAGCATGCTGCGATACTTTCTTTAGATTTATTCCTTGAAGCAGGGCAGACCACAATTCCTGTCAGCACCGAGTTTTTATCTCTATCACCCGCCAGTATCGGGGCAGAGTTACGAGCAACTTCACGTGTAATTAGTGTTGAAGATAAAGAGTTAACTTTTGAATGTGAAGTTTATGAACATGATCGTCAAATTGCAGCTGCTCAAATAAAAAGATCAGCGGTGGAGCGAGTATCTTTCCTCGCCCGCACCGCTGCGCTTAATTTGATGAGTGACTCACCAAATCACTAAATATTTACGCTTTCTTAGTTGCCCAGAAAATCTCTGCGATTTCATCAATTTTCGAAATTAGCTTATCTGCAACTGCAATATCTTGTGTTCCTTTTGTTCCTGCTGCACCAGCAAGCTTGGTTGCATCATTAAAGAGTGTGTGTAGTTGTGGATAGGCTTCAAAATGAGGAGCCTTAAAGTAATCAGTCCACAGAACCCATAGATGTTCTTTTACTTGATGTGAGCGCTCTTCTTTAATTGCTACTGAACGTGATCGAAAATCAGCGTCGCTATTTGCTGCGTACTTTTCCATGCAAGCTTTCACTGATAGCGCTTCGATCTTTGCCTGCGCTGGATCGTAAACACCACATGGAAGATCGCAGTGTGCGTACACGGTAGTTTTTGGTGCAAACATTTCGGTCTCCTTTAATTGAACTTCAGGTGAGAGACTACCGCCCATGAGCAGATTTGGCACAGTCAAGGTGGCAGGGGGATCTATGGCACCTACCTATAAGGATGGGGCCTGGTTACTTGTTAGATGGTTTGGCAATTCACCTGAGAGAAACTTTGGTACTGGGCTGATTGGAAAAATTCTTGTTATTGAAAAGCGAGAACGTCCAGGAATCTTTCTTGTTAAAAGGCTAAAGAAAGTTGTTGACCAGAAATTTTGGGTTGAAGGCGATAACGAAAGCAGTACCGATTCTCGCCAGTGGGGCTTGATTTACAGTGATGAATTAGTTGGACAAGTTATTTTTACAATAAAGAAATAACTTAACGCGTAAACGCTTCAAGTAGTAAAGCTTTTTGCTCATCCTCATGCAGATGATGGCTTCCAGTTGCTGGGGATGCGGTTGCGCGACGAGAAATACGACGAAGAGTGCGTGCTCCGAATCCGTGACCACCATGTGCATCTGATGTTCGAAGTGCGATGTGCGACCACGGTCCTTGGTTTGCAGGTTCATCTTGTACCCAGAGCAGATTCGCATTTGGATGCTTATTTGCCTCTGCAACCATCTCATCAATTGGAAGTGGGTAAAGAAGTTCAACTCGAACAATTGCAGTTGAGTTCTCTCCCATTTTTGTGCGCTCAGCAACAAGATCATGATAAATCTTTCCTGAACAGAAAATTACTCGTGATGCATTATTTACAGTTGCATCACCAATTACAGGTTGGAAATATCCGCTGGTGAAATCGCTAAGGGCTGATGCTGCAGCCTTGAGCCGAAGCATTGATTTAGGGGTAAAGACAATAAGTGGACGACGAGTTGGGTTTTTTGCATGCCAACGAAGCAAGTGGAAATAATTTGCTGGACTAGCTGGCTGGGCAACAGTCATATTTTGTTCGGCACAAAGCTGTAAATATCTTTCGATACGTGCAGATGAATGATCAGGTCCTTGACCCTCATAACCGTGAGGCAAAAGTAGAACTAATGAAGAACGCTCTCCCCATTTTTGTAGAGCTGAAGAAATAAACTCATCGATAACTGTTTGGGCGCCATTAGCAAAATCTCCAAACTGTCCTTCCCAAAGAACAAGTGCTTCAGGACGCTCAAGGCTATAGCCGTATTCAAAGCCCATTGCCGCGTATTCACTTAGAAGTGAATCAATAACAAAGAATTGATTTTCATCATTGATCAGCGAGCGAAGCGGTGTCCATTCATTGCCATTTTCTTTGTCAATAATTACAGCATGGCGATTTGAGAATGTGCCTCGTCGTGAATCTTGTCCGGCAAGTCGAATCGGATGGCCTTCTTTAAGTAGGGATCCAAATGCGAGCATCTCTCCGGTAGACCAATCAATTGTTGCATCATTTAGTGATTCAACTCGCTTAGCTAACTGTGGAGTTAATTTAGGATGAACATGGAAGCCCTCAGGAAATGCAGATTGCGTTGCTGCAATCTCGCGTGCAGTGCTCTCAGAGATTGCTGTCTCGATCGCTGTTGCATCAGGTGCTACTGGGGGTTTGAAATTCGCATCTGAATTAAAGTCGGTATTAGTTAGTGATGCAAAGACAGATTCAAGTTGAGTTTGATAATCACGTGCGATCTCTTCAGCTTCATCAGGTGTGATGTCACCACGACCTACTAATGCCTCCGTATACAAAGTACGTGTTGATCTCTTTGCATCTACTAATTTGTACATTAATGGCTGAGTAAAGCTTGGCTCATCACCTTCATTGTGCCCGCGGCGGCGATAACAAATCATGTCGATGACCACGTCTTTATTGAACTCTTGACGATATTCGAAAGCTAATCGAGCAACTTGAACACATGCTTCTGGATCATCCCCATTTACGTGGAAGACCGGAGCCTGAATAATTTTTGCAAAATCAGTGGAGTATTCAGAAGTACGTGAGGCTTGTGGTCCTGTCGTAAAGCCAACTTGATTATTAACAACTATGTGAACTGTGCCGCCTGTGCGATAACCACCTAAACCTGACATCTGAAGAACTTCGGCATTAACGCCCTGACCTGCAAATGAAGCATCTCCGTGTAAAAGAATTGGCAGAATAGAAAAAGCATTTTTAATATTGAGTCGATCTTGTTTAGCACGAACTATTCCTTCGAGTACTGGATTAACAGCTTCTAAGTGAGAAGGGTTTGCTGCCAAATACACTTTAGTTTGTGCGCCAGATTCGGCAGTAAAGACACCTGATGTTCCTAGGTGATATTTAACGTCACCAGATCCATGGATCTCATTTTCGGCATAGTGTCCTTGAAACTCTTGGAAAATCTGGCCAGCTGATTTTCCAGCAACGTTTGCCAATACATTAAGTCGTCCGCGGTGTGGCATACCAATGCAAACTTCATCTAAACCTTTTTCAGCTGCTGCTGAAATCACTGAATCAAGAAGTGGGATTACTGATTCTCCACCTTCAAGTGAGAAACGTTTTTGTCCAACAAACTTAGTGTGAAGGAACGACTCAAAAGCCTCGGCACTATTTAATTTACGTAGAACGCGCAACTGTTCTTCACGTGGCAACTTGGCATATCCAACTTCTACACGCTCTTGAATCCATTGACGCTCTTGCGGCACTTGAATGTACATATATTCAACGCCGACAGATCGGCAATATGCATCACGAAGAATTCCAAGTATTTTGCGAAGAGTCATAAATTTCTTGCCACCGAAGCCACCGGTTGCAAACTCACGGTCTAGATCCCACAAAGTTAAACCGTGCGTAACCACATCAAGATCTGGATGTGAGCGTTGCATGTAGACCAATGGGTCTACATCTGCCATCAGATGACCAAATGTTCGATACGCCTGAATTAACTGTTGTACACGTGCGGTTTTATTGATTTCCTCATCGCGAGTAAAAGCAAAATCTGAAGACCAACGAATTGGCTCGTACGGAATACGGAGTGCAGCAAATATTTCATCGTAGAAACCTTCGGCACCCAAAAGATACTCATGCATGCGACGCAAGAAATCACCTGACTGTGCGCCTTGAATAATGCGATGGTCATAGGTACTTGTAAGAGTAATGACTTTACTTACTGCCATATTCACAAGTGTCTCTTCACTTGCCCCTTGGAACTCTGCTGGGTAGTCCATAGCGCCAACACCCAGAATTAAACCTTGGCCCTGAACAAGTCGTGGAACTGAGTGAACGGTTCCGATAGTTCCTGGATTAGTAATGGACATAGTTGTCCCAGCAAAATCTTCGACTGTTAAAGCACCTGCTCGTGCCTTTTTAATAATTGCTTCATAGGCGCTCCAAAACTGTCCAAAATCTAAATCTTCACAACCTTTAACTGAAGGAACAAGCAATTGGCGTGATCCATCAGGCTTTGCAAGATCAATTGCTATACCTAAATTCATATGTTCCGGCTTGCCAATTGCTGGCTTTCCATCGATCTCACCAAAAAATGCATTCATCTCTGGCATAGCTCGTACTGCTTTAATCATTGCATAGGCAACAATGTGTGTGAATGAAACCTTGCCGCCTCGCCCGCGTGCTAAATGATTATTCAAAACAATTCGATTATCAATCATTAATTTTGCAGGAACTACGCGAACTGATGTGGCCGTTGGAACAGAGAGTGAACCCTCCATCGATTGCACAACACGAGCGCTAACTCCACGAAGTGGCTCGAGCGTTGATGCAGAAGGCGTAATCAAAACTGGAACTGGCTTAACAATTGGGTCCGCAGGTGTTGCAGGAGTTATTGCCTTTTCCCGTACCACTGGTTGTGTTGATTGAGTTGGAGTAACCGGTTGGGCAACTTGTGAAACTGGTGCTTGAGCAACGGGTTGTGTAATTGGTTGCGTGACTTGTTGCCCATTTGCCTGTTGTACAGACTTTGGAATTGGTGGTGTTGGAGGTGAGTTTTTAACCGCACCTGTATTTACCGTTGCACTGGATGCACCATTTGAGCCAATAGGTGAGCCAGGTTTATTTGCTTTAAAGTACTCAATCCACGCAGGGTCTACAGAAGTAGGATCCGCTAGATAATGCTCGTACATTTCATCTACGAGCCAATCATTTGCGCCAAAATCCTGTGCCGACACTGGCAAGCTCCTTTTGCATTGACTAGGGCCTAAGCCTATCGGCAGTAGCCTTCAAGCATAAACATTTTATTTTATGGGCCTTGGCGAGATTGGCCACAGTTATTCAGGCGTCATTTGGCCTCAAAATACGGCACAGTTTGGCTATGGGATTAGCAGTCGTTACAGGTGCCAGTCGAGGCCTAGGTTTTGAGAGCGCTAAGGCGTTAGCGAACGCTGGCTTTAATCTTGCCATGATTGCAAAGGATCCAACCAGGTTAAATCTTGCTCAACAAAAATTGTCTGAGAGTTTTCCCAATCAAAAATTTACGGTCTACCAAGTTGATCTAGAGGATATTGCTGCGACTCGAGCAATCACCGAGAAAATTGCTGCGAACGAAGAGACACCTGAGATCTTGATGATTGCTCATGGAGTAATGAGTGAAAAAATGTCAAAGACATTAAAGACGACCGACCATGAATGGCGTCGCGTTATGTCAATCAACTTGGATTCTGTATTCACTCTAGTTAATGGATTAGTGCCCGCCATGGTCGATGCCAGAAAGGGTCGAGTCATTATTTACTCCGCATGTTTAGGAAGAATGTCTGGACCAGGCACAGCGGGTGGTCTTGCGCCGTATCGAATTAGTAAAGCTGGTGTTAACGCATTCGTGAGAAATCTGGCTCATGAAACTGGTTTGGGTTCCCGTGGAGTATTAGTAGATGCAATCTGTCCTAATCATTCAGCAACAGATATGGGAGGTCCCGATGCACCCCGTACTGCCGAAGAAGGTGCAGCAACTGCAAACTGGTTAGCGATTCGCGAGTTTAATACTGGAGATATAACCGGAGTTTTGTGGGAAGACAACGAAGTAGTGCCTTGGTAACAAGTTAAAATTCTACGAAAATAAACTGTCTATATATCTGTTGGAATAGCGCGCCAGGTTGCAATTAAAGTAGTAAGTGCAAGTGTTGCAAGCGCTGCAGCGACAAACCATAACTTTGCCTGCAACATATAAGTAACTACACCCAATGCAATTAAGTTTGCTAGAACCGAAGGTGATCTTCCAAAGTACTTCCCTTTGCGATAACCAACAGCTGAAATAGCTAGTCCACCTGAACCCAGTAGAGCGAACAAGAGCACACCTAATAAAGGCAACAACTCAAATGAATCAGCAAAAATAGTTAGCCCAACTAACCACATTGCTAATGCAAAAATCACTCCAGCCTCTAGGAACAGTAGGGATGCCACTAGTGCGCGAGCTTTAGCGGCTTTGACAGAATCTGAGTTCACGATTGGAGTTTAACTTACGCCGCACTCTCATCGCGTTGCTTAGGAGCGAGAGTGAGTTCAATTAACTCGCCTTCTGCATCTCGTGTTGCAACTTCTTTAAGAGACGGGCGACCAGCTTTGCGCTTTTTGGCAATGATGCGACCATCTTCAAATAGTTCACCACCCCATACGCCAGCTGGCTCTTGGCGGGATAAGGCGCCTTCTAAACACTGTGCTCGCACAGGGCATCCACCACATAGAGATTTAGCTTGCGCGACTTCTAACTCGTCCTCAGAAAAGTAGAGTTCAGGATCGCTAGTGTGACATGGCAAGTTAAATGATGAGCCATCGCTGTAGGTGCCTGTTACCGCATCTAAACCGATCTTCTCATCTGCCCAGCCTGGTACTAATAGTTCGCTGAAGAGAACGCTCATGTTCTCACCTCTTTTTCTGGGAAACTCTGTCTCCCTGTTGGCCGATTGTTATCGGGTACTGCTTCCGGTCTTTCTCTTATTGGTTATTTGTCTTTACTCGTTTGAGTTTTGTTCGTTTTAGAAAAAGAAAAAGGGCTCCGAATCCTTGTGGATTCGAGGCCCTTGGCTTCTAGTTCTTTATCGAATTATTCGATTGAACCACCATTGGCCTCTTGTCCGGCATAAAAAGCTGCGTAAAACGCAGGCTTTGAGGTATGCCAAGAAGACTTTTTGGTTGTATGAGAAGCAGCGATCGCAGCAGAACGCGGTGCGTTTGCTGTTACGAATAATGCGTTAGACATATTCGTTGATCCCTTCTCTCATTTTCACTACCCGCCATGAATAGTGAAGTGTCAATGGTAAAGCATGGGCGACCTTACTTGCAAGGTGATTAATTTGAGCGTAAATGGCTAGTTAACTAGCCCTGCTTCGAGAAGAAATCGAGATGGCTTTCCACGATAACTCAGGCGCAGATCTGCCTTGGCTCGCGTGATGCCCACATAAAACAAACGTCTTTCTTCATCAATTGAAGCTTGATCACCTGTGGTGCTGTTATTTTCTAAGGGCAATATGCCCTCGCTGGCTCCCATCAGAAATACACGTTCCCACTCCAAGCCCTTTGCTGCATGCAAAGTTGCAAGGGTTGTTACAGGCATTGTTGGAGGATTATTTTGAGAAACTAAATCTTCAACTTCGCGAAGATATGTGCGTAAATTCTTTGGAGTAAATGCGGTGTCAGCATCCAACTCTCGAGCCAGGTGCAGCAGAGCGGCAATTCCATCTATTGGCCCACCTGTTAGAAATGGTTGAGCAAGTGTTCGAAGTTCATCTAGCCACTCAACTCCTTGTGTCGGAATAACAGATGCATTTCGAACTAAGCGAAGGAAGTCTCGAACTTCTTTACGCTCAAAAAAACGTTCGGTATTACGAACCTGGTTTGGCAAGTTTGCTGAGTTCATAGCTTTTTCTAAACCATTAAGCTGGTTATTTGTTCGAGCAAGGACTGCGATCTCTTGTGGGGCAACACCTTCTGAAATCAGTGCAGTAATGTCTCGAATAATTCCTGCAATCTCTGCTGATTCATCGTTATATGCAGTAATAGTTGGCTTTGATCCGTGATCATTTACCGCAACTAGCTCATTACCCATAGCGCCTTTGCGCAAGATGCTATTGGCTGTGTAGATAATCTCAGGCGTAGATCGATACCCAGTTGTTAAGCGAATAACTTGCGCATCAGGAAACCTGTTTGTAAATGAATTAAGAAAAACCGGTGTTGCGCCAGCAAATGAATAAATTGTCTGAGCAGGATCACCGACAACGCATAGCTCTTGGCGACTGCCGAGCCATGCATTTAACAAACGCTGTTGTAGAGGTGAGAAATCCTGATACTCATCAACAGTGAAAAAACGATATTGGTCTTGAACTCTCTCTCGTACTTCGCGCTCTTGCTCAATCATCGCAGTGGTCAGAAGTAAAACATCTTCAAAATCAATTGCACGCTCTTGGTGCTTAACACTTTCGTAGGCGGTATAGACCTTTGCTAACTGCTCAGGATTAATTCGAGGTTTGACTGTGCGCTTTTGTGACTCTGCCAAATAATCTGAAGGTGCAATCTGTGAGACTTTTGACCACTCAATCTCGGTTGCGACATCACGGAGAAGATCCCTTGAGGTTATTGAAAGTTCACTTTGAAGCTGTGCGCGCTTAATGGCCTCTGATAAAAAACTAGATTTTGTGGTGATTAAGTCAGGTGTTCGGCCACCGAAAACTTGGGGCCAAAAAAAAGTTAACTGCTTTAAAGCTGCTGCGTGGATAGTTCGTGCAGCAACCGATGGAACTCCTAATGAGCGAAGTCGTGCCCGCATCTCTCCAGCGGCTCGAGCAGTAAAGGTAAGTGCAAGTGTTTTGTGTGGATCCATTGTTCCGATTGCAGCGGCATATGCGATGCGATGAGTGATTGCACGTGTTTTCCCAGTTCCTGCACCAGCAATTACACAGACAGGTCCACGTGAGGCAAGTGCAACAGCGCGTTGTTCGGCATCTAATGCGTTAAGAATTTCTTCAGCACGAAGATTTCCTACGGTCTCCAAGATTGCTCGCCTTGCAAATCGCTTCGTGAATAACCTTCTACACGTGTATACCAAGATTCAATCATTCTTCTTGCTACAGAGATTCCTGGTGGTAACAAAATTTCACCTGTTGCAACTGCTTGTTTCATCTCATCACGGCTTAACCAACGAACTTCAGTTATCTCTTGACCGTCTGGGCGGGCATCTTGCGGGCGATCTGCAAATGCTTCAAATGCAATCATGATGGATGCAGGAAATGGCCACGGTTGAGAAGTTATGTAATTAACTTGTGATGTGTAAACACCGGCTTCTTCAAATACTTCTCGCGAGACACATTCTTCAAATGACTCACCTGTCTCGACAAATCCAGCAAAGGTTGAAAAACGTTTCTCTGGCCAAATTGGTTGATGGCCTAACAAAATTCGATCCGCTGCATCTCTGACAAGAACAATTACCGCTGGATCAGTGCGGGGATGGTGTTGTGTTGAATCTTCGGTACATATGCGAGCGCTTCCACCCAAATCGATAACTGTTTGTGCGCCGCACTTAGAACAGTGAGTGTGGTTTTCATGCCAATTTGCTAAACCAACTGAATGCATTGCAAGAGTTAAGTCTTCTGCATCTAAATTGCCACCAACTTCACGTAATGTTTTAAACCCATGATATTTATCTTTTTCAAAATCACCTGAACCGTCATCGATCGGTTGATTAATCCAGGTTGTCCGCCAGGCAAAATATGGCTGGTTGTCCTCACGGCTTGTTCCAAGGAAAAACCGCTCGCCTTCAATAAAGCTCTCTAAAAGTTCTGCGACAGCAGCGGCATTGATAAAAGTTAACGCGTCATCTGTTGCGCTAACTCTGGAATCAACAAGGTGAATTATCTGAGCCTCTTTCCAGAGTTGCTCCAACTTTGCGGCGTCAGTGCGTAATTCGCTGCCACGATCAATTGGTGAAAGATTGAGTTCACTCATAGGGGTCAACGCTACTAGCCTTAGGCCGTGCTCGTAACCTCATGGAATCTGCTCCATGCAATGGCTATTCCCCCTACAAATGACATTTTGGCCGACCAGATAAAGGTTGGCCAGGCGATGCTAAAAATTAATGCCGATGTCATAGGGGTGCAAGAAGTAGATGAGAAGTTAGAGAGATCAGGAAAAATCTCACAGGTTCAATTACTTGCCGAATCAATGAAAGCCGAAGATTGGGCTTTTGCCCCAAGCATTATTGGAACACCAGGATTTAAATGGCGTGCACTCGGAAAAACTGATCTGCCGATTGTTACTGATAAAAATTCTCACACCGATGATGGAGCAGAGTTAGTTGGTGGTTATGGCATAGGGATCGCTTCAAAGATTCCTGTTAAACATTGGGACCGTATTGATTTAGGACGTTCAGTAATCGGCATGCCACTGATAATTCCTACTGAAGGTAAAAATGGAAAGCAGAGTGTCAAACCAATTTATGTTGCAGATGAACCAAGGGTTGCACTTGCAGCCACTCTTGAAAATGGATGGACGATTATTAACACTCATCTTTCTTTTGTGCCATTCCTCAACATATTACAACTTCGAAAAATAAAACGATGGGCCAAAGAGTTAAGCAAAAAATATGGAACTCAAGTATTAATAATTGGAGATCTCAATCTTCCAAAAGATATTCCAGTTGTAGCCTCACAATGGAAATCACTGGTGACGCAAAATACTTATCCATCCTGGGGTGCAAAGATTCAGTTTGACTACATTTTAAGTGACACATTGAAAGCTGATCAGTTTGAAGCGTTAGATACGGTGGTTACAGGAATTAGTGATCACCTACCCATCCGAGTCAGGATCAAGTAGTTAACTAGATTATTAGTTTTGAACCTGAATTGTAGAAATGAGTTGAACTAAATCATTCTCGTTTAACAGATCTACTGGCTGATCTGTAACTCCAGTTGGAACGTAGTGAAAAGCAGCGCTTACCTTTGAAAGATCGCATCCAAATAGTTTTGCCCACGCTAAGCGATACATAGCCAGTTGAACCCGAGCAGATTCACCCAATTTCTTTGAGCCTGTCTTCCAATCGACAACTTGGAAACCATCTCCATCAGAATAAATAGCATCTATGCGTCCACGGATGAGGACTCCGGCAATAGTTGTTTCAAATGGAACTTCAACGCGAACGGGAGTTCTTTTGGCAAAACTACTCTTTAGCCATGATGCCTTGAGATTTTCTAATGTTGAGTCCTCTTCAAGTGGATCTAAATAATCTAAATACTCTTCACCAAATAATGTTGCAGCATCTGTGAACTCTCGTTCAACCCATAAGTGAAAAGCAGTTCCTCTGCGTGAATACTGATCTTGACCTCGCGGCATAGGTCGGCGAATGTTTAAAGCTAATGCTTGCGGGTCTTCATGGAGTGCAACCAAAGTAGAGGTAGAAAGTCGAGTCGGAAGCACAACTTCAATTACATCTTTCTTCCCCAACTTCTGCTCTGTGATTAATGATTGGGCATCTAATATCCAAGAATTAATTGCCTCATCTTTATCTAAAGTTAAAGAGTGCTCTTTTGCTGAGTCAATTAAGGCGGTAGCAGCATCGAATTGAGCACGTTTGTCTCCCAAGTAATCGCGTGGCCATTGGGCATTGTGTGGATTTTCAAGGGTTGGATTTTCACCACCTTCTTCGGGAGCTATTGCATCGCTGATAAGAATGCCACCGTTACTGCTGGCAGAGGCGGCAATTATGTTAAAAATTATGCTGGGTGCAACAGATCGTGTTCCATCGCGCCACCAAGATGCTGTGCACAAGAGATGAGTGCGAGCACGAGTTACTGCAACATATGCAAGGCGCATTTCTTCACGCATCTTGATTTGATCTACACATAGGGTGCTAAAGGCTTTAATCGCTTTTGCTGCATCGCTATTTTTTTCGATTCCATCAAAGGTAAATGAAGGTAGCTCTGCTGCATCGCCTCTTAGAGGAAAGGGAACATGCTTTTCATTCTTTAACCAGTTATCTGGATCGCTTTTATTAACACCCGGAAATGTTCCTTCTGATAATCCTGGTACTGCAACTACATCCCATTCGGCGCCTTTTGCCATGTGAACCGTAAGAATCTGAATCACATCGGTGCGCACTTCAGGAGCGCCAACTTTCAAGCCCCCTTCTTCATCAGATGCAACGTCTAACCAATCCAAAAACGCTGAAATCGATCCACCGGTTCGTTGGAACTTGGCGGCTTCATCCAAGAAGCGGTCTAGATGTCTGCGGCCAGTTTGTGAGCCTTCACGTAAAACAATCTCTGTCTCTAGGGTTAAGTAGTTTTCTATTTCGGAGATTAAATCTGTTATTTGGCCGCCTGAATGAGCGCGCAGTCGGCGAAGATCTTGTGCAAAAACAACCAACCGTTGATAACCAATATCGCTAAACCCAAAGCTTTTTGCCGAAGTTATTTCATCAAGTGCATCGATTATGGATCCACTAAATTGGTCATCGGCCTCTAACTGCTCTGGATTTCCTGCTGCTATTTTTTTAATGAAGCTCTTAGAGTCAGCGTGCATAGACTTTGCTCGTTCGCGACTAAATGAACCTAATGCTGCAATATCACGTGGACCTAAATTGATTCTTGGGCCTGTTAGGTGGCGCATCAAAGATGAGCCAGCATCAGGATCTGTAATTAACTTCATTAAAGTAACAACGTCTGCAACCTCTGGAATATGAATCAGTCCACCAATTCCAATTACTTCAACTGGTAAACCTTGTTCACGCAGAGCGTTTTCTATCGCAGGAATCTGGCTGCGCTTTCGAACAAGAACTGCAAAGGATTTAGCATCTGCCGTGTTCCACAGCGCTTTGAAGTACTCGCCTATTCCAACTGCTTCACTCTCAATAGTTTCATAAACACCATATGCCAGTTCGCCAGAACCTGCACCGTTGCGAGCTTCAAGTTCAACTACTTGTTGTCCACCAGTGCTTTTAATGTGCGTGCCGAGTGCATTTGCTGCTGCCAGAATTATTTTGTCGTTACGAAATGTAGTTGGAAGGGAAAACATCTGTGTTCCCTTTTGATCAGCTTGTTTTGGAAAATATTTTGCAAAAGATGCCATAGTTCCAGCAGATGCACCGCGCCATGTATAAATTGCTTGCGATGGGTCGCCCACAGCCATGACTGGATGGCCCGCTCCATATAGAGAGGAGAGCATTCGAACTTGAGACTGCGAAGTATCTTGGTATTCATCTAACAATACGACTTTGTATTTTGTGCGCTCTAATGCGCCAACGTCTGGAAAGTTTTCTGAAATATCTGCAGCCAACGACATTTGGTCATCAAATGAGAGCTCTCCAGCCGCTTTGCGCCGTTGCATGAAAAGCTCAACCATTGGAAGTAGTGAGTTTCGCTGTCGCATAGCTCTGACTACTGCTCTAGTTTCGTCATTAGTGCTTCCCGAAAGCTTTTGCATCTGTTCTAAAATCTCGTTATCAATTCTTTCAATATCGGCTGGATTGACTTGGTGTTCAAGCATGAATTTAGAAAGCCCTAACAAATCTTTTATTACAGTACTTACTGCGCTCTGATTACGGTAAGAATCATCTGCCCAATTTCGAACAACGTCAGATGCAATCTGCCAGATCGCCGCCTCTCCTAATGGTTCGGCATCTGCATCTATTCCGTAACGAATAGCATGTTCACTAAGAAGTTTGCCAGCATAGGAATGATAAGTAGTTACAGCTGTAGTCGTTGAAGATATATGTTTGAACTCTGGCAACTGTGAGAGTTGACGCAAACGTTTTCGAATTCGAACTGAAAGCTCTCCAGCAGCTTTGTGTGTAAAAGTTAAACCCAATATCTGATCTGGTGTAGCAAGATCATTTGCAACTAAATACAAGACTCGATTACTCATTGTTTCTGTTTTTCCAGAACCTGCACCAGCAACTACAACGGCGGGCTCTAGACCGCTTTGAATAATCTGGGCTTGATGAGATGTTATGGGCTTGATCTGTGAACCAAATTTAGGATGGGCCTGTAATTTAGCGATGATTTCCTCTGGTGAAAACTTCACCTTTTTATCTTCTTTATCCATACTCATTTTTCATTCACCGCGCGACCATCGTTTTGGACTGGGCAGGATTTTCTAACGGAGCAACCTTTGCAACGCTTATTTACTGTTGCAAAGAAGGTGGCTGCGCCCATACCTTCTCCAATATTTTCTATCTTCTCTTTTATTTCTTCTAGATTTATTGATCGTTGCTCTCGAATTGTTGCTCCTGCTGTATTTGTACCAAGGTAGACAAGTTCAGCCCCTGCGCTTTTTGCCCCATCGCTAAAGCCACCTTCTGCAATTCCTAATTGATAACTAGCCAATTGAAGGTTGTTCTTTGCCTCTTCTTTACTAATTGCAGTGTTTCCAGTTTTAAAATCGATAATAAATAGTGAGCCATCTGCTTCTACTTCGAGCCTATCGACGGTTCCAATTATTCGCGCACGTCCAAGTTTTACATCAAAACGAAGCTCAGCGCCCTTAATTTCTCGAGGCGTCTCCTTGTGATAATCAACGAATTTTTCTAACATCGTTACAGCGGTTTCAAGGTGTGATGCACTAACCCACCCGCTTTCTGGGTCAATTAACTTCCATGAACTCTCTAAGCTAGCAATTAACTCACTCTTAGTAGTACCTGGTTCTTGAATCATTTTTGCAGCAAATGCGTGAATCGCAGATCCTAAAACTTGTGCGGTGCTGTCGCCATTTGTTCCACCATTATTTTGTAGAAACCATTTAACTCCACACTCGACAAAAGATTCTGCGCCACTAGGTGAGACGATTACCTCTTTATCACTATCAATTACTGACTTGTCGGTACTCAAAGCAACCGAACCAATCCAACTACTTGGATTAGATAAATCGATTCCGTTGTTGCTCATTGATTTAAGTAGTTGCGCTGCAGTTTGAGCGTTCTCACCATCTAACTGTGAACGCAGTTCTGCTACTAGCGCTGGAATAGTTATTGGTCGAGGTACCTGCGTTATTACTTTATCTTCTTCATCAATTCCACTTAGCATCACATCGATGGTTTCAAAGAACTGCGATGGCTCTTCGTCTTCGCGCTGAACTGCTGTAATCAACAATGAATTCTTTGCACGCGTGAGGGCAACATGAAATAACCGTTGCTCATCTTGCATAAGACCATTAGCAGCTAATAGATCAAGTTGATCGCGCGGGATATCAGGATTGCGATCTCGCTCTACTAAACGTTCAGATCCTAATAGTGAAGAGCGTTGTTTTAGGTTTGGCCAAGTACCTTCTTGCAAACCTGCGATTGCCACTAAATCCCATTGACGACCCTTTGCGCTATGCACGGTCAGTATCTCAACAAAATCTGGGCGCACTCCTTTTGCTGTGATTACGTCACCCGCAATATCTTCGTTTGTAATCTCATTAATAAATGCAGCAGGACCTGACAATGGAAAACGCTCTGAGAATCTAGTTGCAGATTCAAATAACTGCATCACTGCATCTAAATCTCGATCTGCAGCAGCTGCGCGTAATCCAGATCGCAGGGATTGATTTCTCCAGGCATCAGATATTTTTTGGCCATCGCTAGCAACTGCGTTATCCCAAATATTCCACAAAAGATCATCGGCTGTGGCTTTTTTACTTCGTGCTACCGCGCGAGCACCCTTTAGCAGTTTATGAACTCTTAAAATGCAATCGCCGCCTTCAATGCTTAAATCACCATCATTGATTGCATCGAGCAATAGTTGTGAACCTGATCTCTCATCCCCTTCAAGTCGATTTGAAATAAGCGCTCTGCGAATTCTTCGAAGTGATATGGAATCTGCGCCACCAAATTCACTGAGCAATAAGCGCTCTGCAGTATCTAGATTGAGTGGCTGAGAATTTATGGCTACGCGAGCTAAGAGCAAAAACGGAGCAATTGCAGGATTTCCAGCAAGTGCTTGAAGCTCTGATGCAACTGGAATTCCTACTTGTGAAAATGCTCTGCGTAGCGCAATTGCTGTGACACCAGGAGTTCGAAGGATGACTGCCATCTTGTTGTATTCGATACCTTCGCGAAGATGTGCGCTGCGGAACTGATGTGCGATAAATGCAGCCTCTTCTGCCCCTGACCTAAAACGGTGAACTCCTACATGTCCCGCTTCATTATTTACACATACTCTTTTGCGAGTAATAGGTGAGCCACGAAATGTTTGAACATATTTATGGCCCACTTCAAATACTGCCTTAGAATTTCGGTACACGTTGTTTAATACGAACTCTTTCTTTCGATATGGATCTAACGCACCAGATAATCCATCTGGGTCTGCGCCTCGAAATCTTCCTACGCTGCTATCGGCGTCGGCGCATATAACTAGGTCATCTCCGGCAAGTAGAGATAAAAGCTCTCTTTGCGCCGGATCACTCTCTTGAAACTCATCGACCATGATTGTTGTAAATCTATTTCGAAGTTCCTGCAACAGAGCAGGGTTGTTGCGCAAGTGGAGAGATGCACGAGAAATTATCTCTGAGGGATCAATTCTTAACTTTGCATCTTGTGCAGAGATCTCTCGCATCACCATGGAATTGATGTATCGCTTCCAAAAAGATGCTGCGGCAGACCAATACTTTTCTCCCTGCATTTCTCCCAGTTTTGCTAGTTGATCTGGAGTAATTGCGCGTTCTGATGCACGCAAAATCAAATCGCGTAGCTCTCGAGCAAAACCATCTGTGGTTAAGGCTAAGTGCAAATCTTCGGGCCATTCTTTATAGCCATCTTGGATATCGCCTTGAAGTAATTCTTTGATGAAGGTTTCTTGTTCAGGGCCGCTGAGCAAAATCGGATCGGGTCCACCTTTTGCTTTCATTTTCAGTATTGAAAAAGCTAGTGAATGAAATGTTCGGGCCAGCGGTTCATACATAGATTTTGTTGTACGTAGTGCAATTGCATCTCGGAGCTGTGATGCAGATTCGCGACCAAAAGTAATCAACAAAATAGAGTCTGGATTTTGCCCTGCGTTAATTCGCGAAAGCGCCGCTTCGATAAGTACCGTTGTTTTTCCGGTACCTGGGCCGCCTTGAACTACAACAGGGCCGCCTCGGTATGCAACAACCTCTAATTGTTGGTTATCGAGTGCAACTGGAGCAGCCGAAAGTACCTGTCGTACGAGGGTAAATAGCGCCTTGCTCACAGTGAGCATCTTGCCCGACTGAGCCGACAAATCGGTGGGTTTGAGTCTGTGGCGCTAGTTAACCGCCCGTTTTGCCTTATATTTATTTAAAATCCAACATGTTCACATTCTAGAAAGTTGAACCGATTTTTGTTGGACGAATGTTTTTGCCTCGCATTGTTAATGCAAGGCCTTGGCTGCTTAATGAAATGGATTTAACGTTCATACCTTCGGGTGCATTTAAGGTTCGAACGCTCTTACTCTTAATCTGGTCTTTAATATCTGCTGGCAATGAGTCTGCAGGTATTTCACCACCAAAAAGAGATACACCTTGAAGCTCAAAATAAATCTGATTGCCAGAATACTTGGGAACAAGGATTGCTGTTCCAAGACCTGCCGATCCAACAGATACTTGTAAGGTATTTCCTATGATTTGGGCATTATTAAAATCTGCTAACTGTGTAATTGTGTCGGCAGGAATGGTTGCAGTTACATCCAAAGATCCGATCACATTTGGTGTGTCCTTAGAAATATCGCGTGCATCAATTGCCAAAGAGGGTTTAAAGGTTGAATCTTTCAACGCATATTCACCAACATTGATGTGAATCGACTTTATTGAGTCCGTAATGATATTTCCGGGAAGATCCAACAAAGGTATGGAAGCTGTTACATCTGATGCTCTCGGTAATACTTCATAGACACGTATAGCAATACGTGAGGAGATTATTTTCTCAACAGTAATCGCGCCGGTTGCAAGCACTGCAACCAACGCAATAGGAATTACACGGCTCTTCTTCGTCAACTCAAACACCCCTTAATTATCGAAGTGGCAGTGTATGCGAGGAATCTGCAAATTAGTTTAAGAAAGACTCATCATTGCAAAAATTTCCCTGATTGATTTGGGCAATAAAAAGTCCCCCACAGAATTAACTGCGAGGGACTTTTTCTGTGAATTATCTGTTAGTTAGCGTTGAGGTTTGCCTTCTTTTGGCGAGAGGTTGCACGTGCTCGTTCATCTCCATTAAGGGTTACCTTACGGATACGAACAACTGCAGGAGTAACTTCTACACACTCATCTTCGCGGCAAAATTCCAAAGCACCTTCCATATTTAACTTCTTTGGCGGAATCAAGCGCTCTGATTCATCAGTTCCCGAAGCACGCATGTTTGTCAATTTCTTTTCGCGAACACAGTTAACGTCCATGTCATCACTACGTGAGTTCTCACCAATAACCATGCCCTCATAAACTTCATCACCGGGTTCAACGAAAATCGTTCCGCGATCCTGTGTTCCATAGAGTGCATAAGAAGTAACAGTTCCCATTCGATCAGAAACAAGTGATCCGGTACCGCGAGTACGGATATCTCCATACCAAGGCTCGTATCCATCAAATACG
>CAMCYA010000008.1 GCA_945883675.1 Bifidobacterium breve | reverse complement strand
GGTACCTCTTCGAATAGCAGAGAAATCTTCACGACCATCTATGGCTATTGCCAATGGTCAGTTCTTTGTTGTTCGTCGAATAGCACTGGAAAAAATTGGTGGATACAAGGCTGTAAAAAATGCAGTCATTGATGATGTCTTTTTAGCTCGTGAACTGATTCGAACTGGTTTTCATGGTGGAGTAATCAATGGAGCATCTATAGCCCAATGCCGAATGTATACATCGTGGAGCCTAATCAAATCTGGATACGGAAAATCCTTGAATAAAGCATTTGGTGGGGTGGTTGGTGCATCTTTTGTAGTTCTATTTCTATTTCTTACCAGCATTCTTCCTATCATTTTATCTTTGTCGGGAAATTTCTACGGCTGGCTTGGCTATATTTTGATTGTCTTCTCTCGAATGCTCAGTGCCATCAAGACACAAGGCAGAGTTGTTGACAGTTTTCTGCATCCAATCTCTGCTGCCCTACTCATCTATTTGATTATCTATTCGTTTAAAGTGCGAAATAGCGTCACCTGGAAAGGTCGCACAGTATGAAAATTGTTGTCATAGGTGCAGGAATGGGTGGAATGACTTCGGCTGCACGACTAGCTCGCGGAGGGCATGAGGTCGCAATTTATGAAGCCAGTGATCAAGTTGGAGGTAAATGCAGAACCGAGTGGATTGGTCGTGTTGCATTTGATACTGGCCCCTCACTTTTAACGTTGCCGGCTGTATATAAAGATTTTTTTCAAAGAACTGGAAAGCCCATGGGTTTGGTCTGTCCAATAGAAACAGTTAATCCAGCATTTGATTATCGCTTTGAAGATGGTTCAAGAGTTCAGTTTGCAAACCTTTCTCGTAAAGAGACCCTGGATGCAATCGTGGAAAGTTTTGGTCAAGATGCATCTGGTCAGTGGGATCAAATTATGCGTCGTGCGGAGAAAATGTGGGATGTTAGCCGCGGGCCATTTGTTGAATCAGAATTAAAGTCCCCTCTTTCATTGCTCAAACGCATTACTTTTTTTAGAGATCTATTGATCATTGCGCCTTGGAAATCGCTGCGCAAACATGCAGATGAAATTCTTAAAGATCAACATCTGCGCTTCATAATGGATCGTTATGCAACCTATAGTGGCTCTGATCCACGAAAAGCGCCTGCCGTTTTGTCCACCATCGCTTTCGTTGAAGAGAGTTTTGGTGCCTGGCATGTCAAAGGCGGGCTTGGAAACCTTGCTCTAGAAGTACACAAGAGAGCGAAAGATGTTGGAGTCTCTTTTCACCTCAATTCACCTGTTGCTCAAATCAATACAGTGAATGGAAAGGCAACAGGAATTGTTTTAACAAGTGGAGAAAGGGTTGATGCAGATGTTGTCATAGCTAATGCTGATGCTTCTTTGGTGTACAACAAACTGATATCTGGCAACAATCGACTGCTTAAGCGAGTGCGCAGAAATATCGCAAAAGCTGATGTCTCTGTGGCTGGATTCTCTTTGCTTCTAGGGATGCGAAAAGACATAAGTGATGGCATGAACCACCACACAGTTTTGTTTCCAAATGATTATGATGCTGAGTTTGATTCGGTCTTCAAGGATAGAAAGCCGGTTGCAAGACCAACGATTTATATTTGCGCTCCAAAGGATCCATTAATGAGTAAGGATGAGAATCTAGAGGGCTGGTTTGTACTTGTTAATGCACCCACTCACGGAAGCTTTGATTGGAGCAATGATGATTTCAATCAGAAATACGCCAGTCAGATTATTGATCAAATTGAAGAACGGGGAATTGTTATTCGATCTCGTTTAGAGACAATGACTATCCGCACCCCTGCAGATCTGGAATCCCAAACTCTTGCTCCAGGAGGTGCGATATATGGAACTTCAAGTAATGGAGCGCGGGCAGCATTTCTTCGTGCAAAAAACCGCTCACCGATTAAAGGGCTTTATCTAGTTGGGGGCTCAGCTCATCCAGGAGGTGGACTTCCCTTAGTTGGAATTAGCGCAGATTTAGTTAGTCAAGCAATTGGCTTCGAGCGAAAACTACGACACTAACAAAACTATAAATTTGAACAATTAAGAAAGCTATTGATAGCCAGAAAATGCCCGGAAGGTTAACGTAATTAATTACTAACGCTATAAATAGAAAACTTGCTCGAATCGGTCTCTCTGCGGGCGTTACCACTCCTAAATCATTTACTCCCAGGGCTTTGAGCTTTGCGCGGGCGTATTCCTGAAAAGAGGCAATACTCCATAAAATTATAGGAATCCAAGCAGGAACACCGATTGCGTAAAGAGCATAAAACCAAAAAGCCTCACTGATGCGATCTGCTACCGCATCAAGGGTTGCCCCCCAATTACTTTCACGTTGTTGGAAGATTGCAACACTTCCATCAATACCATCGCAAAAAAGCGAAAAGACAAGAAAGAAAATCGCCCAAATTGTTTGTGACGTTATTGCAGTTGCTAAAGCCCCGAGGAGGCCCAACAACGTCAGTACATTTGGGGAGATCCGAAGAAGTGTGCACACAAGTCCAAATCGGTATGAAATATTTAGCCATGCTCCAACAATGCCATCAGTTTTTGCATCACTGTGCAGTGCGCTCCATCTAAGTTTGAACTCTTGCTTAGTTAACATTATTGATCCTTCGATAAATCTCAACTGTTGCAGTTGAGCTATTCATAGTGTAAAAATGTAATCCAGGAGCACCAGCTTCTAAGAGTTCTTTGCATAGTTTTGTGGCAATTTCTACACCTAGCTCACGAACAGCCTGGGAATCAGACTCAACCTCTGCGAAGGCTTTGGCAATATGAACTGGAATAGGCGTTCCCCCAAGCTCTGCCATTCGATGCAGAAGCTTCACATTAGTAACTGGCAAAATTCCAGGAATGACTGTGAGTGCAGAGCCACGTTTTGCAAGGCGTTCCACGAGATTCTTATAAGACTTCACATCAAAAAAGAATTGAGTTGTTGCAAACGTTGCACCCAGTTCTTCTTTTCTAATGAGCACGTCAATATCTTTTTCCAAATCTCCCCCAGAACTTGGATGTCCATCTGGAAAAGCGGCAACACCTATTTTGAATCCTCCACACTCTTTTGCCAATTCAACAAGTTCGTCAGCGTGAGTAAATCCGTTTTCTGTTGGTAGCCATGGCGCTAAAGGTCCGCCAACTGGATCACCGCGAAGTGCAAGAATGCTTGTAATTTTGGCATCTTTGTAACTGTTTAAAATCTCCAGTAATTCATCACGCGTTGATCCAACGCAAGTAATGTGCGCCACTGTTGGAATGCCGGTGCGGCTTGTGATTTCACGAGCAATACGAATAGATCGATCTCTAGTTGACCCACCAGCTCCATATGTTACGGATACAAAATCTGGAGCAATAGATTTGAGCCCTTCTATTGCATGCCACAATCTTCCTTCCCCCTCTATGTCTTTGGGAGGAAAGAACTCAAATGAATAGGATGTGCCAACTACCACTGAGTGAGGGTACCGTTATCACGTGAATTCAGTGCCAAAGACGAGCCTGCTAGCTGTTCGTACATCCGTTGAAGAAGAGCTTGGAATATTTCTAAGCCGTGAGGGTGCCTATTTGCAAGATATCTCACAAGACTTAACGCTCGTTTGTAACTCTTTAACATCATTTTTACTAGAAGGGGGTAAACGTCTTCGCCCTCTTTTTGCATATGCAGGATTTATTGCAGCCGGTGGAACTCTTGAGAATTCAACTATAAGAGCGATAGCAAGTTTAGAACTTCTGCAAGCGTGTGCGCTAATCCATGATGACTTAATGGATGCATCTGATACGCGCCGTGGAAAACCATCCATTCATCGTCACTTTGAATCTATTCATGTGCAAGATCGACTTGAAGGTTTTGCACCACAGTATGGTTTATCGGCTGCAGTTCTACTTGGAGATTTGGCACTTGTATGGTCTGATCAAATGCTTAACTCAGCTGGATTAACCGCTGATCAATTTACAAGAACAATTCCTTACTACAATGAAATGCGCGTTGAACTAATGGCAGGGCAGTTTTTAGATATTCATGAGCAGACACAAAAAAGTTCAAGTTTTGATCGCTCAATGAAGATTGCGCGATACAAATCTGGAAAATACACAATAGAGCGTCCATTACACCTTGGGGCTGCTATGGCTGATTCAATAAATCAAAAGAGAATCTATGCACTCTCTGCATATGGGCTGCCTCTTGGAGAAGCATTTCAACTTCGTGACGACTTATTAGGTGTCTACGGAGATGCCTCGGTAACTGGAAAGCCAACCGGGGATGACTTGCGAGAAGGCAAAAAAACCGTTTTGATCGCCCTTTCCCGAGATACTCAAACTCCATCACAGTCCCAGACCTTTGAAAAATACTTTGGTCAACCTGATTTGAATTCAGAGGGCATAACCGCCCTTCAACAGATAATCTTGGACTCTGGAGCAAAAGATAAGTTAGAGAAGTTGATTGAAGAATTGACTGAAAAATCCATTGCGGTAATTGCCTCACCAGAATTTTCAGAAGAAGGTCAACAACTTTTATCTGAGCTTGCTCATATCGCCACAAAGAGGAGTAATTAATGCCAGCACGTGTTAAAGGGCCTACGGATCATGTAGTCGTAGTCGGTGCTGGATTGGCCGGACTCAGTGCTGCTTTACGTTTGGCAGGTGCCGGTCGAAAAGTCACAGTGATAGAACGAGAATCAGTTCCCGGCGGACGTAATGGTTTACTGAAAAAAGATGGTTACTCTTTTGATACGGGTCCCTCAGTTTTAACAATGCCATCACTAATTCAAGATGCTTTTAGTAGTGTCGGTGAAGATATGAAGGATTGGCTTGAACTTATGCCGGTCTCACCGCTTTACCGTGCTTTTTATGCAGATGGTTCGCAGTTAGATGTCCATGCAAATACTGCTCAGATGGAAGCAGAGATTGCAGAGAAAATTAGCCCCGAAGAAGCTGCAGGTTATGCAAAATATGTAGATTTCGTAACTAAGTTATACAAGTATGAGATGAATGATTTCATTGATCGAAATATCGACTCTCCACTCAATCTCTTAACTCCAAATCTTGCTCGCCTCATTGCACTAGGTGGTTTTAGACGCCTGTCTCCTAAAGTTAATCAGTTTATGAAAGATCCCCGGCTTCAACGCGTGTATTCATTCCAAGCAATGTATGCAGGTGTTAGTCCTCAACAAGCCTTAGCGATTTATGCCGTTATTGCATATATGGACTCAGTAAACGGAGTTTTCTTTCCCAAGGGCGGTATGCACGCTGTTCCGCGGGCAATGGCAGCAGCAGCCGAGAAACATGGTGTCGTGTTCAAATACAGCACTACCGTTTCAAAGATTGATGTTGTTAACTCGCGCGCAAAGGCTGTGATTACAGAAGATGGTCAAAGAATTGAATGTGATGCGGTAATTCTAAATCCTGATCTACCCGTTGCTTGGCGTGACCTGTTAGGAAAGACTCCTCTTTCAGTAAAGCGTCTTAACTACTCTCCTTCTTGCGTAACGATGCTGGTTGGCTCTTCACGAGAATACGAATTTGCCGCCCACCACAACATTCATTTTGGTCATCAATGGGATGGAATATTTGATGAGCTCATCAAGAAAAAGGTTTTGATGAGTGATCCAAGTCTTTTGGTAACGCTACCTTCAAAGGATGATCCAACTTTGGCTCCCCCTGGAAAACATTCTTATTACGTTCTATTTCCAACACCCAATTTGACTGCCAACATAGATTGGAAGAAGCAGGCCAAGCCATATCGTGATCACATGGTTGAAACTATGGAAAAGCGTGGATACACAGGCTTTGGTGATGCCATTGAAACTGAAGTGCTAACAACTCCATTGGATTGGCAGTCTCAAGGAATGGAAGCAGGCGCTCCTTTCGCAAGTGCCCACACTTTTTTCCAGACAGGTCCATTTAGACCTCGTAACATTGCAGCTGGAATTGAAAACGTTGTATTTGCCGGATCAGGAACACAACCCGGAGTTGGTGTTCCGATGGTATTGATTTCAGGTCGCTTAGCAGCTGAACGCATTGTGGGTCCGGTTAAATAAGTGGATGAGTTAACCGCTGCCGGAATCACAGATCCCGATCTGCGTGCATCATATGCGGAGTGCAAAAGACTCAATGCTTTACATGGAAAAACTTACTTCCTAGCAACTCTTTTACTGCCTAAAGCCAAGAGACCTTTTGTTCACGCGCTCTATGGCTTTGCTCGCTATGCCGATGAAATCGTGGACGACTTAGCATCACAGTTATCTGTTCAAGAAAAAGCCAAAGAGTTAAACACGTGGGGCAGCAAAGTTTTATCAGATTTAAAGAAAGGTAATAGCCAGGATGCTGTCGGTCGAGCATTAATAGATACCGTTACACGATTTGATATTCCGCATGAATACTTTGAAGCATTTTTACACTCAATGGAGATGGATTTAACTGTTCAAGAGTATGAGACCTATGAAGATTTAATGGAGTACGTCTATGGATCAGCTGCAGTTATTGGGCTACAAATGGTTCCGATTCTAGGTCCCTTACACGCTGATGCCTATGAATCGGCAAAAACATTAGGTATTGCATTTCAATTAGCCAATTTTATTCGGGATGTCGGCGAAGATTTAGATAGATCACGCGTCTATCTACCTAAAAAAGAGTTACAACAATTTGGCGTAGACCGCAAAATGCTAGAAGCAAGAGTCCTTACTCCCGAAATAGTTGAAGCGCTTAAATTCCAAATTGCCAGAGTTAAGAGGTTGCAGGACCAGGCTGCACCAGGAATCAAACTATTGGAGCCATCTAGTCGTCCATGTATCCAAGCGGCAAGTACTTTGTACTGTGGAATTGTCGAAGAGGTAGAAAAAATCAATTACGAAATTTTCAACAAACGTGCCAAAACATCAACTGGAAGAAGATTACGTGTTGCTAGTGCTGCTTATCTGAAGCGCCTAGCCTTATCCAATTAATTAATACGCCTACAACTAGCGCAAAACCAAAGAGTAAGTCCTCAACTGGAGCAGATGCTATTCGCAGGCCCAGAATTGCATCAGGGCTATAGATGACGATGTTTCGAGACGTTAACCACCAGTTTGTTAAAAGCTGAAAACCTACAATGATTGCATACGAAGTCCAGAAAACTTTGCGTTTGAGTAAGCAAGTTTTTATAACATATAGATCAAGGATTATGACAATTACAACAGCAGAGATCGCTAATAGGGTATAGGTCATTTGTAAACCTGCCAATGTTTTTTAACAGTTCGTACTGCTTCAATCGTTAAAATTGCAGCCAAGGGAACTACGGTGAAAAATAAGTATTCCTCCAGTGGAATACCAAAGGGGCCAAAGATCCCCAGAATCTGATTGTTATCAAAACTCCAATGCCCTTGATGGATTGCATAGGCATCCCAGGCAATAAAGATTAATGAGACTGGAAGAATTGCTTTGATTGCCCTCTTATATCTTTTTAAGACTTTAACTTTGAGTACAAACTCCAGCCAAATGGAGCCACATACTGTGAATGCAATCATGGCAAGATAACCGAACTTGAGCACGAGATAACGCTACTCTATGAACACGGGAGCCACCACGGCTGAGAGGGTCTGAAATTCAGACCGACCGTTAGACCGATCCGGTAATGCGGATATGGAAAGGAAAATCACAATGTCAACTATTTTATTTACTGCCTGGGAATATGAAGTCTCAGCTTTAGAATTCATTGCAGCAATTACCTCCTTCATTGGAGTTTGGCTGGGAACTACCGGTAAGAGAATTACATGGCCATGGTGGGCCGCTGGAAGTCTCTTATATGCGGTCTTTTTCTATCAAGTCGAACTCTTTGCAAGTGCAGCGCTTCAGATAATTTTTATAGTTGCCGCCATTTATGGCTGGCGCGGATGGGGACCTAAGGGCGCCAAGCCAGGAGTGTTGTCTACTCGCAAACGTCTTTATCTCTGTGTTGGAGTCATAGCATCAGTTGCAGTTTTATCTCCGGTGTTATCTGGAATTGGCGCTGCAGCAACGTGGTCAGATGCCTTCATTCTTGTTGGCAGTTTATTTGCCCAAGTAATGATGATTTACGAAAAATTTGAAGCATGGTTTCTTTGGCTCATCATCAATATCGTCGGAAGCACGCAGTACTTGCTCTTGGGATACTGGTTCACTGCGGTGCTATATGTAGTGTTTATAGCTGTAGCCGTTGTTGGTTGGCGACGTTGGCAACGTGCTCTTAGCAATTGATGGTCCTGCGGGATCGGGAAAAACTACACTTGCTGCAAAGCTTCAAAGTGAGTATCAACAATCTTCCACGGTGCAAGTTATTCACATGGACGATCTCTATAAGGGCTGGGAAGATGCTTTATCCGATGAGCTTACTTTGAAGCTTTCAGAAATTGTTCAATCTCATAAAGCCGGCAAGAATTTCTACATAAAAAGATTCAATTGGGCCATGATGGAATTTGGTGAGGCAGAGTTAATTCCACCAACAGAGGTACTCATTCTTGAGGGCGTTGGTGCCGCTCAAAAGATAGTTCGAGATGCAGGTGCAAAGACTTACTGGATAGAAGTCGCACCAGAAATCGGACTCCAACGCGTGTTAGATCGAGATGGACGCCACCTTAGAGATTTAATGCTCATTTGGCAGAGTTACCAAGATGCGCACTTTAAGTTGGATAAAACAGCCGAAAATTGTGATGTGAAACTTACTTCATAACCTTTTTGGGCGCGCCAGATGAGGACCTACCACGCAGGTTCCATAAAATCGCCACATGTCTGATCTGACCGGCGAACTCATTGACGGTCGCTATCAATTATTGCGTCAGGTAGCCAATGGCGGGATGGCCGCAATTTATGAGGCGCTCGATACTCGCTTAGATCGTAAAGTTGCAGTAAAGATTATGCACTCACATCTGGCACAAGATGATGCCTATGTTTCACGTTTTATTCGCGAAGCAAAAGCAGCGGCGGCCCTTTCGCATCCCAACATCGTGGCTGTACAAGATCAAGGCTGGAACCAAAATGGAGTTCCCGCTGTCTTCTTAGTAATGGAGCTTATAGAAGGCCATACATTACGAGAGTATTTGAATGAACGTGGAAGATTCGAAATCAAGGATGCAATGAACTACTTAACCCCGATTTTAAGTGCACTATCTGCAGCGCATGCATTAGGAATTGTTCACCGTGATGTAAAGCCGGAAAACATAATGATCTCGAATGAAGGCAGAGTTAAAGTTGCTGATTTTGGTTTGGCAAGAGGCGAAATTATTGGATCAACAATGACAGCAGAATCCAGTGTGATTTTAGGAAGCGTCTCTTATCTCTCTCCAGAACAGGTGCAAAGGGGAATCGCTGATTCTCGAAGTGATGTCTATGCGGCAGGAATTGTTGCCTACGAAATGTTGATTGGTGATAAACCTTTCACTGCCGACTCCCCTATACAGATTGCTTATATGCACGTTAATGAAGAAGTTCCTCGTCTTCGCAGTAAGCGCAAAGAGATTCCGCAGGCTCTGGATGACTTAATTGCCAGAGCAACCTCAAAGAACCCAGATAATCGACCTCGCTCTGCAACTGAGTTTTTAGATGAACTCGCGCAAATTCAAGTTGATTTAGATCCGAAGAAAAATCAAATGTCACTTGGTTTAGACCTGCCTGTCGAGCCGATTCGTGAGAAAACCCAAAAGAAAGAGGCTACTAAATCTGAACCAGCTGTCGAAGTAGAAAAAAGAGAGACCACTCGTCAACTTAGGCGAAAAGAAGAAAAGAA
Source organism: Bifidobacterium breve (assembly GCA_945883675.1). GTDB lineage: Bacteria > Actinomycetota > Actinomycetes > Nanopelagicales > Nanopelagicaceae > Planktophila. Next base: position 27,226 of record CAMCYA010000008.1, on the reverse strand, counting down.
GAAGAGAGCAAGCAAACGTGTTCGTAGGAATCGTAAGGTTGCTTTATTTTTTGCAGTCGCAGTTGGTGTAGCAGGTTGGTGGAGTTTGGTTGGTCCGGGTTCGCAAGTTGTAGTTCCATCAACGGTCGGAGCAACATATGAAGAAGCAGTATCGATTCTGCAGCCGCTAGGACTAACAGCGACCGTGATCGAAAGTAGATTCGATGAAGAAATTGCCAAAGGTAGAGTTATCGAATCAAACCCAGCCGGAGGCGGAAAAGTTCAGGCCAGTGGCAGCGTTAGTTTTATCGTATCCAAGGGACCAGAGCGATACACGATTCCAAAAACAACAGGATTAACTGTTTTGGCCGCCCAAAATGCCATCTTGAAGTATCCAATTGAAATTCTCCCAGTTAAAGAAGTCTTTAGCAGTGAAATCCCCAAAGGCTTTGTGATTGAAACCCTTCCGAAGTCAGGAACATCAGTAAAGCGAGATACGCAGATTGAAATAATTGTCTCCAAAGGAATTGAGCAGATTGCCTTTCCCTCTTATCTCGGTAAAAGTGGAGAGCAAGCCCTTAATGAATTAACTGAGGCTGGTTTTGATGTCGAACCTACATATGCATACAGCGAGAATGTCTTAGAGCTTGCAGTCATTTCACAAAGCCCCGCCGGTGGTTCGGCACTAAATAAGGGAGCAAAAGTTTCTATCGTTATTTCAAAGGGGCCTCGCTACACGTTTATTCCTGAAACCATTATTGCAATGGAATCTGTTGCAGCTCAAAATCTCCTTAAATCTCTTGGTCTAAAGCCAAAAGTAGTTTCGACAGGAAAAAATAAGGTTAAGTACGTTATCTCCGTCTCTCCTGTTAAGAAAACAAAAGTTGAACGTGGCAGCACAGTAACGATTAAAGTACAGTAGATGAATGTCTAAGCCCGCTAAAAAGCCACGAATAGGTGCGCATACTCCTACAACCGGCGGAATGGCTAAGCGTTCTATTGATTATGCCCAAGAGATTGGCGCAGAGGCGATTCAAGTCTTTGCTTCAAGTCCTCGCATGTGGGCAATGCCTGCAGCAAAACCTGAACTTGATGAAGCATTCAAAATCAAGGCAGCAGCAATGGATCTTGAAACCTATGTGCATGCACCATTTCTTATCAACTTAGGTTCTCCAACTGTTGCTACCTATGAAAACTCATTAGCTTCAACGGCTTACTCACTCAGAAGGGGTTCTGAAATTGGCGCTCTTGGAGTAGTGATTCACACTGGCTCAGCAGTTGATGTCACCCACGTTGATCAGGCATGGAAACAGATTCATGAGGGCATGATGCCAATTCTGAATGCATTAGATGACTCATCACCATTTCTATTACTTGAACCCACTGCAGGACAAGGTCAATCATTAGTTAAGAAATTAGATGATTTAGAGATGTACCTCAAGGCACTTGAGTACCACCCAAAAGTTGGTATTTGCCTAGATACATGTCACGTATTTGCTGCTGGTCACGATATTGCTACCAAAGGTGGAATGACTGCAACTATTGATCTTTTAGTGGAAATTGCTGGCATTGAGCGATTTAAGCTTGTCCACGCAAATGATTCCATGGATGTATGCGGAGCGTTAAAAGATAGACATCAAAACATCGGTGATGGACATATTGGAATAGATCCATTCAAAGAACTACTTAAACATCCTGCTGTAGCAAACGCACCGCTCATTTTAGAAACACCAGGCTTAGAGCCAGCCCACAAAAAAGAAGTCGCACTTCTCAAGAAGCTACGTGGATGATGACTGTTCGCCATCAACTTCAATTAAAGCTTGCCTCTTGGGCTCTACTTGGGGTTGCAGCGGCTTGGGGTCTTGCATTTGTAGTAATGAAAGATGCAATTGAGCGACAGAGTGTCAATAATTTTCTATTCACTCGTTTTTCTCTAGCAGTTCTGGTGATGATCGCAATTAGACCTCAGGTCCTTCGTAAGCTCGATAAAGAACTGTTACTGCGCGCAGGATTGGCTGGAATCTTTTTGGGCTTTGGATATATCTTTCAAACTCTAGGACTTGAGCGAACTGGTGCTGCAATCACAGGTTTTATTACAGGCCTATACGTTGTGGTTACTCCACTTTTGGCATCTGTAATTCTAAAGGAGCGAATTAGTAAATTTGTCTGGTTCTGCATCTTCATAGCAACAATAGGGTTGGCTTTATTGTCAGTGCAGGGTTTTTCCGTTGGATTTGGTGAGATGCTCGTTCTCATCAGTGCAATATTTTTTGCTGCTCATATCATCGCTCTTAGTAAATGGTCATCGGGTCGAGATGCCTATTCGATGACCGTTGTTCAACTAACAGTCTGCGCCGTGATGGCAGGCATTGCTTCTATCCCTGAGGGATATGCCCCACCACCAGATAGAAGTGTTTGGGCTGTAGTTGTCTTTACTGCAGTCTTTGCCACAGCTATTGCTTTCATAGTTCAAACATGGTCTCAAGCTCACATTAGCGCAACAAAAGTTGCAGTAATCCTAACAATGGAAGTGGTATTTGCTGCGCTGTTTGCTGTCATATTCGGCGGAGAGGTATTGACACTTCAAGTCCTACTTGGAGGTTTATTAGTTCTTCTTGCTATGTATTTGATTGTTCTTAAAGAGAATAAATAGATTTAGATTAATGAGTGAAGGTAGTTTGACTTTGCTTTTAGAGAAAACCCTCGTGGCTTAAAAGCCATCTCTTCTTTTCAACTCCATAGGCGTAATTTCCTAAAGCACCTCCTGTTTTAACAATACGATGACATGGAACGATCAACATGATCGCATTGTTTGCACATGCCGTTCCCGCCGCACGCACAGCATTTGGTGATCCAGCTTTGGCTGCAAGTTCAGAATAGGTCCAGGTCTTTCCAACGGTAATTCTTCGCATCGCTTTCCAAGCCGATTGAGAGAAAGAAGCCCCTGATTGTCGTACCTGAATCCCATTGAGCGCCGTTAAGTCTCCGTCAAAGTAGTCCTGTACCAATTCAGAGATTACAGGAATTGATTTAACAGTCTTTGAATCCTTGCCAGCAGAAAGAGCTGCAACTGTTGAAAGATTGGCACCTATCAGAATTTGATCATCAGCCAAAAGATTGAGAACTCCAATTGGAGTCTTGTGTGATGAAATTAGAAAAGGCACGCGCCTAAGTTAGCGATCGCGCAACATTTCAGCAACTAAAAATGCAAGCTCTAACGATTGGGAGTGGTTTAGTCGAGGATCGCAGGCTGTTTCATAGCGTGATGCTAAATCATCGTGTGAAATCTCTTCTCCCCCGCCGACGCACTCTGTAACATCATCTCCCGTTAGTTCAATATGAACCCCACCAGGATGAGTTCCGAGTGCTTTATGAACTTCAAAAAATCCCTTTACTTCGTCCATAACATCATCAAAGCTTCGAGTCTTATATCCAGTTGGAGCTTCGTAGGTATTTCCATGCATAGGATCACAGACCCACAAAACTTTCGCACCAGATTTTGTAACCCCGTCTACTAGCGCAGGAAGTACTTCGCGAATCTTGCCCGCTCCCATGCGAGTTATAAATGTTATTCGACCTGGTTCGCGATTTGGATCTAACTTATCAATTAGTGCCAAGGCATCTTCTACAGTTGATTTTGGACCTAACTTAATTCCTATTGGATTTCGAACGTTAGAGGCGAAATCTACATGTGCACCATCTAATTGACGCGTGCGCTCTCCAATCCAAATGAAATGGCCCGAAACATCGTATGCGCTACCTGTGCGCGAATCGATTCGAGTCAACGCCTTTTCATACTCCATGATCAACGCTTCATGACTTGAAAAGAAATCAACTGATTTAAAACTCTCTGGATCTACTCCAGCAGATTTCATGAAGGAAAGTGCTCGACCAATTTCATTTGCCATCTGTTCATACCGGTCACCGACCTTTGAGTCACGAATAAAACCCTTATTCCACTCGTGAACTTGCCGAAGATCTGCAAATCCTCCTTGAGTAAATGCCCGCACCAAGTTAAGAGTTGCAGCAGAAGTATTGTAAACACGGACTAAACGCGCAGGATCCGGAGTACGTGATGCTTCTGTGAATTCAATGTCATTTACAGCATCTCCGCGGTAGGCAGGAAGTGTCACATCACCGCGAGTTTCAAAATCACTGGAGCGAGGCTTTGCAAACTGCCCAGCCATACGCCCCACCTTGATTACTGGAAGACTGGAGTAATACTGGAGTACCGCTGCCATCTGTAAAATTGTTTTTATTCGGTTTCGAATTGAATCGGCAGTTGCAGCCACAAAAGTTTCAGCGCAATCTCCACCTTGTAACCAAAATCCTTTTCCTTCTGCAGCCAAGGCAATGCGAGCTTTTAAATCATCGCACTCACCTGCGAAAACCAGTGGAGGTAGTGATTGAAGTTGGGCTACCGCCGACTTGATCGCAGGACCTTCTGGGCCGCCAGGCCATTGTGGCTGCTGAGCCGCTACTAGGCCAGGAGTAAATAGATTTTCTAAGTTTGCGCTCATTGGGAAAGTGTAGAGAATCGCTAGTTAACTGCGCAGGGCAATTAACCGAAAAATATCTCGGACTCCTTATATAACTCTAGAGGAACCACTTTGAGTTTCTCAGTGGCAGATGCCAGAGGAACACGGACAATATCTGTGCCATGGAGTGCAACCATTTTGCCCCAATCGCCCTCGTGAGCGGCAGTTATCGCATGTAATCCAAATCGGGTAGCTAAGACTCGATCAAATGCACTCGGTGTGCCGCCGCGCTGAATGTGGCCCAAGACTGATGTCCGAGCTTCCTTTCCAGTTCGGGTCTCGATCTCTTGTGCCAGCCAGTCACCAATTCCCGACAACTTAACGTGGCCAAATGAATCTAAAGTTTGATCCTTAGTAACCATATCTCCGTCCTGGGGAATTGCACCTTCTGCGATAACAATGATCGGTGCATAGTGAGACTTAAATCGAGATTCAACCCACTGGCATACCTTTTCAATTGAAAACTTTTGTTCTGGGATCAAAATACACGATGCTCCACCGGCAAGACCAGCATGAAGTGCGATCCAACCTGCATGGCGACCCATTACTTCAACAATTAATGCTCGATGGTGAGACTCAGCAGTTGTATGTAAGCGATCAATAGCTTCAACTGCAATATTTACAGCTGTATCAAAACCAAAAGTGTAGTCAGTGTTATTAAGGTCGTTATCAATTGTCTTTGGAACACCAATAACTTTTACTCCTAGAGCATCAAGCTTTGTTGCCACGCCTAGAGTGTCTTCGCCACCGATTGCAATTAATGCATCAATTCCACTTTTATCAAGATTTTCTTTTATGCGCTCAACGCCACCTTCAATTTTAAATGGATTTGTCCGTGATGAACCAAGAATTGTTCCTCCACGGGGCAAAATACCTCGAGTAGTCTCAAGACTTAAAGGCATTGTTAAACCTTCTAAAGGTCCTTTCCATCCATCACGAAAACCCACAAACTCGTGACCATACTCTTTGACACCTTTTCGAACCACTGCGCGAATTACAGCATTTAATCCGGGGCAATCTCCACCGCCAGTTAACACACCAATACGCATTTGTTACTCCAAGAACATGCTTGATTTTATGTAGCGAAATTCTGCTACTTGTGGTCCACACTGACTGGGACAGTCTAGCCTTGCCCTATGGCTAAACGACAACTTATTGCCGGCGTTGACTCTTCAACCCAATCCGTAGCGGAAGTTATTCGAGATTCAAATACGCGCAAACTGGTTCGGCAGGAATGGGCTACCCATCCAGATGGCACAAAGGTCGATCCAGTTCATTGGGTGACGGGATTAAATTCTGGGATTTCCAAAGTTTGCGGTATAAAAGATACCGCAGCAGTTTCAACTGTAGGTCTACAACTGTCATGGAAAAATACCGAACACTTAAGGAACAAGCGAAACAACGGTAAATATTAAGTGAGTCGCAAATCCTTATTTTATTTCCTTCTAGTTGGTTTCCTATGGGGCATTCCATATCTACTCATGAAAGTTGCCGTTGAAGAGATACCACCTTCTGCAATCGTTGCCGGACGAACATTAATTGGCGCAGCAATTCTCATCCCGGTTGCTCTTTATAGAAAAACCTTTAAAGGCGCTGTGCTTGGATTTAAATATGTTGCCTTTTATGCACTGCTGGAGATGATTGGCCCTTGGATATTAATTTCTACAGCACAAAAGAAAATTGATTCAGGGTTAGCTGGTTTGCTCATCTCAACTGTGCCTATATTTGCAGCGATTATTACTTCACTGCGAGGTGACCATTCAGTGTGGCAGTTCAAGCGAATGTTCGGGATTGTTGTTGGGTTTATTGGTTTGATTGCTGTTGTTGGAATTGAAAGTTTCTCTGGAAATAGCCATCCGGCTTCAATTGCAATGATGATTCTTGCCGCTATGGGGTACTCATACGCAATCATTATGGTCACGACTAACTTACCTTTAGTCGATGGAATTGCGATCAACGGTTTAGCGATGGCAATTACTTCAATATTTTGGGCCCCACTTGCAATTGCACAATGGCCAGCGCAGGTTTCGCTCAAGCCTGCAATGTCCTTGATTGCTCTAGGTGTCCTTTGTACCGCTTTGGCATTTCTAATCTTTTTCAAACTTCTTGCTGAAATTGGTCCGGCACGAGGATCTCTAGTTACTTATCTCAATACTTCTGTTGCAGTAGTTCTGGGTGTAATTGTTCTAGATGAACCAATAACAATCGGCTTGATCGTAGGACTTCCATTGGTACTTATTGGATCATATTTGGCAAGCAAGAAGAGTGAATCAGCCCTTCTCGCCAAACCCTAAACGTTCTAAAAGTTTTGGATCCTTCTGCCATTCTTTTGAGACTTTAATATGCAGTCCAAGAAAAATCTTCGCATTAAGTGTGCGTTCAATATCGGCGCGAGCTCGAATACCGATCTCCTTCAACCGAGAACCTTGATGGCCCAATAAAATCGCACGTTGTGTATCTCGCTCAACGTGAACAGTCGCGTGTATGTCATAAAAGGGCCTTGAACCTTTTTCTTCTCGTTCACCAAATTCATCAATTGTCACAACAATCGAGTGCGGAAGCTCTTCGCGGACATCCTGTAGGGCCGCCTCTCTAATGAATTCACATATCAAAGCTTCAATAGCCTGATCGCTGTTGGTGCCTTCTGGATAATAGGCCGGACCTTCTGGCAAATTTTTTCCAATTAACTCATTAAGTAATTCAACTTGATCGTGAATTGCCGCTGATACTGGAATGATTTCATCCCAAGTAAAGCCCTTAGCAATCTCCATAATTCCAAGTAAGCGTGCCGCTAATTTTTCCTTTGAAATCAAATCGGTTTTTGTAATCACTGCAAATTTCTTTGCCTTGCAGTGTTTAGCAATTTCTTGAGCAATAAAAATGTCACCTGCGCCAGAAGTTTCATCAGCAGGGATGCACATAAGAACAATATCAACCGAGTCCATACTCTGATCAACGACTTGATTTAATCTCTGCCCAAGTAGAGTTTTTGGTTTATGTACTCCCGGTGTATCAACTAGAACTGCCTGATAATCAGGACGATGAACAATTCCTCTAATTGCCGACCTAGTTGTATTTGGATGGTGTGATGTAATTGCAATTTTGCTACCAACAAGGGCGTTGATTAAGGTAGATTTTCCGACATTAGGACGGCCGACAATAGCCACAAATCCTGATCGAAAACCACTCATACTTCTATTCTCTCATTCTTTACCCTGATTGAACTCCAACAAACTCCACGGCATCGGTCACCGAAGTGACTATTTCGGCGCAACGTTCTCCAATTAATCGATGGCAACCCTCACTCGTTGGTGAATTAATTGGGCCCGGTATTGCCATAACTGGTCTAAATATCTCAGCTGCATCCCTTGCAGTACGTAATGAACCACTCCTAAAAGCAGCTTCGACAACCAAAGTAGCTTTCGAAAGCGCCGCAATTAATCGATTGCGTGTTAAAAATCTATTCGGTAATGCTCTTTGACCTGGTAAGAACTCACTGACTATCGCTCCGCTTTCGCAGATCTCTGAAAACAATCTGGCATTTCCAGCTGGGTAATTTACATCTATGCCACATGCAATAACTGCAATTGTTACTCCTTCAGCAATTAAAGCTCCCTTGTGCGCATAGGAGTCGATCCCGTATGCACCTCCACTTACAACTGCCCATTCGCGATCTACGAAACCGGCAGCAAAATCACCGGCTATTCGAGCACCATAGCTTGTTGGATTTCTAGTCCCAACGATTGCAAGAGAAGGAATCTTCAATGCATGAACGTTGCCTTTGACCACCAGTGCAATCGGTGGATTGGCTAGATCATTTACCTGTTCTGGCCAATCTAAATCTTGTGGCGTCAAAAAATGAGCTCCATGATTTGTTATCAATTCGAGAATTTTCTGACCAGGAGTCAACTGAAGCGCGGAGACTAACTTTTCATGTTTAGTTGTGCCATATCCGCCTTTAATCAGTTTCTCATGCACATCGAGTGCACCCAACTTAAAGATTTCTTGAGACCAGAATTTATGCCCTGATTCAATTGCGCTAAATAAAGCTACACGAGCCATCAAATCATTCATAGTTAGCAACATTAAGTTCTAACAAGGCGACCCTAGCGCCAAATCGAATTACTTGTGGATGAGCGCTGCTATATTTGAAAAAGAAGTTCGGTGATGTGGGGTTGGGCCATGTTTTTCAAGAGCCTTTGTGTGTCCGGCCGTGATGTATCCCTTATGTCCAGCAAATCCATACTCTGGAAACTCTAAATCAAGTTCTCTCATTATTCGATCTCTTGTAACTTTGGCGATAATTGAAGCAGCGCTAATTGATACAACAACTTGATCGCCTTTCCACACAGCCAAGTTAGGAAGACCTAATCCTTCAATGGCATACCCATCAGTTAACACATATGCCGGCTCCACATTTAAACCCAGTACCGCTCTGCGCATTCCATCTAAATTTGCAGCATGCACACCTCGAGCATCAACCTCTTCGGATGGGACAACTACAACACTAATTGCCTTTGCGCAGTTTTGAATGAGATCAAATATCGTTTCACGTTTGTTTTCTGATAACTCTTTTGAATCACGAACAGGTGCTAGTTCAGGTGCAAAGGGATCATGTAAAACAACTGATGCTATTACCAATGGACCAGCACATGCACCACGGCCTGCCTCATCTACTCCTGCAATCGGAGCGATGCCTGCAGCAGTTAGCAGCTGCTCGATAACCTTCAACTGCTACTTCGTGACGTCTATTTTTGGAACATACGTAAGGTTTTTAAAAGGCCAAATTACTGCCACTACTCGGCCTGAAACGGTTTTTAGAGGTACGAATCCACTGTTGATGTCGTCTTGGTGATATCTAGAGTCCGCACTTGCACCACGGTGATCACCCATTACCCATAATTTTCCTTCAGGTACAGTCACATCAAATTTCATATCCGAGGGAGCATCTCCGCCATAAATGTAAGGCTCGGTAACTTCTACGCCATTAATTGAGAGTTTGCCACTGTCACCGCAGCAAACGACTCGATCTCCGGCCACACCTACAACTCGTTTTACCAAATACTGCTTTGCAGGATTTGGGAGAACTCCCACTGTTACAAGAAGGCTCTTTGCCTTAGAAGTTAAAGAGTTGCTTGAGTTTTCCAAGTTCTCAGGGAGCCAGTTATTTGGATCGCGGAAAACTACGACATCCCCACGCTTTATGTTGTCAGAGATAAATGGAACTTTGTTGACTGCAACTCGGTCTTGAACCTGCAATGTGTTTTCCATTGATCCAGAAGGAATATAGAAAAACTGAACAAGGAAGCTCTTAATAAACAGAGAAACAATTAAAGCAACGACAATCAGGATTGGGAGCTCCTTAAGGAGTGATCCCTTACTTCTCATAGAGATGAATGAAGTTACTAGGCTTTAGGTTCTTCATCAGATGCAGGAATTACTTCAGCATCTGGAGTCTGCTCAACAGCCTCTGCTGCGGTTTCAACGATTGCCTCTGGTGTCTCTTGAGTAACTGCCTCTGTAACAACTGCCTCAACTGGTTCGGCTATAACTTCTTGTGTAGCAGCAACCGGTTCTACAACTACTTCAGCAACAGGAGTAGAAAGGATTCCGTCACCATAACCTTCAACGCCATCGCGCTTTTCGCGAATCTTTGCAGCCTTACCGCGAAGATCACGTAGGTAGTAAAGCTTGGCGCGACGAACTTCGCCTTTCTTTACTAACTCAATTTTTTCGATAACTGGAGTGTGTACTGGGAATGTACGCTCGACTCCAACACCGTAAGAAACTTTACGAATTGTGAAAGTCTCACGGACGCCATCACCTTGGCGACGGATAACAATTCCTTGGAAAACCTGAAGACGGCTCTTGCTACCTTCGATAACGCGAACATGAATCTTGAGCTCATCACCGGCACGAAACTGTGGGATGTCTTTGCGCAGCGAGGCTGCATCTACTGCGTCAAGAATGTTCATATTTTCGATCCTTTTGTCATTTCAATAAAGCACACGCTTTGGCGGTGCAGATTGCGTATTGTGCCACACACAGGGTTGTAAGCGTAAATCGGGCCCCGCCCCCGCACTTACTCAGGAATTTGAGCGTTGAGTTGTCCGTAAAGATGAGGACCTGCGGCCACGGTCAAATCAAGTCCATGCCAGCGCCGGGTAGTGACAATGGCTCCAGCCTCTTGGGCAATTAGCTGGGCAGCAGCCAGATCCCACTCGAATAAACCGGTTTCAAAATAACCATCAACTAAACCTGTGGCTACATGACAAATATCTGCGGCGGCAGAACCTATTCTGCGCAAATCTCGAATCTTGGGAAGTAGAACGTTAACGATTTTTAACTGTTCAATTCGATTTGTTACATCATATGCAAAGCCCGAAGAGATTAGTGCACGGTTTAACTCCACTGGTTCATTACATGCAATCTTTATATTATTGAGAAATGCTCCATTACCTCTTGATGCATGCCAAGTTGAATTAACTGTAGGTGAATGGACTACACCAACTAATGCTCCATTTTCATCTTTTGCGGCAATCGATACACACCAACCTGGTAGCCCATAAAAATAATTGACCGTTCCATCTACGGGATCTATCACCCATGTGACTCCGCTTTTGGAATCTCTGGATGCGCCCTCTTCCCCAATTATTCCATCCTCTGGTCTTGCCTTTAAAATCGCTTGAACAATGAACTTCTCACTTGCTAGATCCATCTGTGTTGCAATATCTATGGCAGTTGATTTAGATGTGAGATCCCAGGATGCTGGACGATCCATCAATAAATCTCCTGCATCACGCGCAATTGTGAGTGCGAGATCTAACAGTGTCTTGGAATCTGTCATAGTCCGAGTGTAACCGCGGTCTAGACTAATGCCCATGTTCTCGGCATACACGACTTTGATACGCACACCGGGGGCTCTCAAATTTTCTATTTCAGGGCTCATCGCTCGGATGCCTATTTCTATGGACACTCTTGCTCTGGTTTTCATTGTTGTCTCTGTTAATGGTTCATATGCAATCGCCGGTGGACTAAGTGCAGCTGCATCGATCGCTATCTCGATTGCCACCCCACACTGGTCGCGGGTGGCAGATCGAATAGGCCAAAGCACCATGCTGATACGAATAGTTCCAATAAAGATTGCCGGACTATCTCTGTTCACGCTCTTGGTTTTAAACCAGACTCCAACCTGGACTTGGTTTGTGGCCATAATTTTTGCCGAAAGTTTTTCTGTAAATACAGGAGGACTTGTTCGTCGGCGCTGGCTACATGTATTGAGCCCTGATAAATCCACTACGGCCGAAGATGAAAGCGATCGACATCTGGTCAACACTGCCTACTCATTTGAAGCGTTAATGGATGAGGTTGTTTTCATTCTAGGTCCAATCATTGTGACCGCCTGCGCAACCTCAATAGCACCAGCTGCAGGCATCATCGTTGGGATTTTGTTTATGGCTATCGGAGTTCCGCTTTTTGTCATGCAAAAGTCGACCGAACCCCCAGCCACACCCAAGCGTGTAGTTGATCCACATCCGGCGGTCATTAGAAATAAACAAGTTCAAGCCGTTGTGCTTCCAACAGTTTTACTTGGCGGGTTTTTTGGTTCAATTGCAATTGTTACGGTTGCTTTTGCTCAAATCCAAGGCCAAGAAAATAAAGCTGGAATTTTACTGGCAATCTGGGCATGCGGAAGCGCAGTTGCTGCGATAGGTAATGGAGTCATTAAGTGGAAGATTTCCAGCGCTGCACGATTTCTTATATTTCTTTTTGCGCTAACGATTTTATCAATTCCTATGTTGTTTGTGGATTCTCTATTGTGGCTCTCTATTGCATTATTTTTTAATGGATTTGCAGTTGCACCACTTGTTATCAATGCATATGGAGTTGCAGAAGGCGCTGTTCCACCTGAGCAAATTACAGAGACCTTGACCTGGGTAGTTGCGGGAATGCCACTAGGTGGAGCCATTGCCAGTGCACTTTCGGGCCAAGTGATTGATGAATTTGGACCCGAAATCGCATACTGGGTGCCTCTTGGATTTATGATCGCAGCATCGCTAGCCACACTCCCGTACTTCAAGGTTTTTAAGGCCCTCATCGGCTACCCTCGTGCTCGTGACTGAACTACGACTAGATGGACGGACCGATGATGGTCTCTATCTTTCTATGCGCGATCAAGAAGGTGAGCAGTACACCATTCGCGTTAGTGACACCTTGCGTGCGACAGTTAATCAACAGCGATTGAACTCTGTTCCAGTAAATGAAGAGCCTACAATTTCGATTAAAGAGATACAGAGATTGCTTCGCTCTGGCCAAACAAGCGAGCAAATTGCGCGTGACTACGGTGTTTCAATTGAAAAAATAGATCGCTTCTCAGGTCCTATTGTTTCCGAGCGCATCTACATAATCGATCAGGCACAACAAATTGTTGTACGAAAAGAAATTGATCGGGACCCAATCACATTACTTGGAACGATTACTTCCCGACTTGCTCCCCGCGGAATTGATGCTTCAACCCTATCGTGGGACACATGGCGATTAGAAAATGGAACCTGGACGATTGAACTTCACTATCCAAATACAGGTGGTATTGGGGTAGCTCAGTGGAGTTTTGATTCATTACTACGCACCCTGACATCTATGGATGAAAATGCGCGTTGGATGATGGGTGATGAACCCGCGCCTCGCCAACTTTCAAAACCAGGGTTAGTAACAACAGAATCGACACATCCGTCTGATCGTCGAAGTACAGAAAATCAGATTGGAAAAGTTGTAGTAAAAGATCGCTTTGATGAGTTTGAGGGCGAAGAGTTTGAGAACGAAAAGATTGCACCCCTTGTTCCAAGGTTGGCCGTCATTCGTGAAGAGCCAGATGATGAAGCATCCCGTGATGGAATCACTGCGCGAGCAAAAGTTCCCAGTTGGGACGAAATAATGTTTGGAATTAAGCCTGACGATAAGTAGTTAACTCACTCGCTAACTTAGCGTTGTAGTAAACAGTCCAACCTGAGATTCAATCTGACTATCGCCACCGTGGTGACCAACCATCGCACTTTCTTTATCTGCTCTTTCAGGGTCAAGTAATACAACACCATCACGTGCAATAGCAATCACATCTCCCATGCGATCTGCCGCATCCTGAGTGACCTCTTCTCCAAAAATGCCACGCGCGATTGCATCTTCTCGAGTTAAAACTAACGCCTTCTCCTTCAAAAACTCATTCCATAGTGATGCAACATCATCTCTAGCATTCTTGCTTTCACTCTCTAAATAAATATGGCGAGCTCGTGGCTCACCAGCTACAACGCTTACTCCAGTGAGCAAGGGATTGTCTTGCCCAATGATGATTTTTTCTTGGACATTAACCATTCCATGGTCAGAGGTAATCCAAATGCGTGTTCCTTTTGGAACTTCCTTCATAAGGTTTTGAGTCAGCTGATCAATCATTGCAAGGGCTGAAATCCAGTTATCGCTTCCAACACCATCATTATGACCGGCCGAATCCAAGTCATTTACGTAAAGGTATACGAATGAAGGTGTCTTTTGTAAGGCATCTCTTGTTTCACTCACTAAATCACTTACAAGGTTTGCACCTTTGTATTGGGCCCCACGGAAAACAGCGCGTGTAAATCCTGAGTTTTCATATCTTTTTGCTGCAACATGAGTGACGTTAATTCCAGTCAGGGATGCGCGTTGAAACAATGTTTGAACTGGCTGCCAATTTTCAGGATCGACCCGTTCGTCCCATTTGAGGGCATTTAGTAATCTCCCTCCACTACGTGGAACTCGAACCGTATAACCAAGCATTCCATGTGAACCAGGCATTGCCCCTGTAGTTAAGGTAGCTAGTGATGTTGCGGTCGTTGTTGGAAAAGCTGTTTGTATAACGCCGTGGTTAACCATTCGAGAGATTGTTGGCATAACTTGTGAATATTTTTCTAGAACGTCAAAGCCAAATCCATCAATAAGAAAAAGAAGTTCGCGTCCCATAGGAGAAACGCCAACATTTAAGTGATCCGTAGCGCTTTCTAACCCAAGGGATGAAAAAATCGAAGGCGTTATTTGGGATAAATGCACGTGCATATCTTCCCACGAATGTGTATTAGAGTTTGTCCATGATCAGCGCAATAAAGTATTCACCTGAGGTAGCCCAGGCAATTAAAGCGGGCAAGCCCATAGTTGCCCTTGAATCTACGATCATTAGCCACGGATTGCCACGTCCATCAAATCTTGAGGTTGCAAAGCAGTGTGAAGAGATTGTCCGAAAAGGTGGAGCAGTTCCGGCCACCATCGCACTACTTGATGGAAAGATTTTAATTGGGCTTGAACCAGATGAACTTGAAGCGATCGCAAATCGTGATGACATTGCTAAAGCATCAATTCGAGATCTTGCAATAATAGTTTCGCAAAACAAAAGTGCTGCAACTACAGTTGCGGCAACAGCTCATATCGCCGCTGTTGCAGGAATCAAGGTTTTTGCAACAGGTGGCTTAGGTGGTGTTCACCGTGGTGCATCAGAATCATTTGATGAGTCGGCAGATCTGACCGCTTTGTCGCAGTTAGATATGACGGTAGTTTGCGCAGGGGTAAAGTCAATCTTGGACGTGCATGCAACTCTTGAGCGGTTAGAAACTTTATCTATAGGAATAGTTGGTTACAAGACCAATTCATTCCCAGGCTTTTATCTAACCGACTCTGGTTTTACTCTAGAACACCGTGTTGAAAACGCTGCAGAGATTGCAAAGATAATAAAAACTCGAACAGATATTGCAACGCAGTTTAAATCTTTAGTCGTTGCTAACCCTGTGGCAGTAGAGATGCCTAGAGCCCGGCATGATGAGATATTGGCAAGTGGCTTAGCACGCGCCCAACAAGAAGGAATTGATGGCAAGGCTGTGACTCCGTTTTTACTAGAGCACTTCCACAAAGCATCTAATGGTGAGTCGCTGAAAATAAACACCGAAATCATTAAATCTAACTGCGCCCTTGCGGCAGAGATTGCTGTTGCACTCTCATGAAGAAAATTCTCTGTATAGGCGATATTGCGCTAGATGTAATTTCTCAACTAAAAGAGCCAATTAACTACGGTAACGATACGGCGAGTAAAATCTCCAGCCACCCAGGGGGTCAAGCTGCCAACGTTGCCACGTGGATTACGCGAACAAATACTCAAGCGCATTTAGTTGCTAGGACTGGAAATGATCCTGTTGGTTTTGCACTCATCTCTGACTTAGATAAGTACGGAGTCGAGCACTTAAACTTGATGCACTCAGGGCGTCCAACAGGTGTTGTGGTGATCTTGGTTGACTCTAATGGTGAGCGAACGATGTTTCCAGATAATGGTGCCAATGCTGATTTAGAGGTTGCAGATCTTCCTCCTCTTGATGATATTGATGGCGTCTACTTAAGTGGTTATGCGCTCCTTGATTTTCGAAGTCGCGAATCAGTACTTGCGATGGTAAAAAAAGTTAAAGCAGCCGGCAAACCAATTTTCTTTGACCCCACAACTACTGGTGCGATGAAAATCGTATCTCGTGAAGAGGTTTTATCATGGGTATCTCTTATGGATGGAATTCTTTTAAACTCTGAAGAGGCTTTGTACCTTGCTGCTGAAACTGATGTTGAAGTTGCCGAAAAGAAACTGACCGAATACACCCCCCTTGTTGTAATCAAGTTGGGATCTAAAGGTGCCATGGGAATCAATGCAGGACAGACATCTAAAGTTCCTGCAGTGACTACAAATGTTGTCGACACCACTGGAGCAGGTGATTCATTTGCCGCTGGGTTTATTCCAAAATGGCTTGAAACGAGTGATCTAACTCAAGCACTTTCAGCCGGCGCCGCTCTTGCAGCAAGGTGCGTTGCATCCATTGGGGCGCGCCCTCCCCTAAATTAATCAACTGTCTTGGCAGAATGCGCACATGGCAAATGCGAAGACGCCCGTGAAAACTGCGGCAAAAGGTAAGAAACCTACTGGCCCAAAGCCTGGTGAATATCCAGGAAAAATAATTGATATCGATGTATCGAAAGAAGTCTCTGAGTCTTTTCTTGAATATGCATACTCTGTTATTTATTCACGCGCATTACCTGATGCTCGTGATGGATTAAAGCCAGTTCACCGGAGAATTTTGCATCAGATGGCAGATATGGGCCTTCGACCAGAACGTGGACATGTAAAGAGTGCGCGAGTTGTGGGTGAAGTGATGGGTAAATTGCACCCACACGGTGATGGTGCAATTTATGACGCACTCGTTCGCATGGCCCAAAGTTTTTCAATGGGCTTACCATTAATTGATGGCCATGGAAATTTTGGATCATTGGATGCAGGCCCTGCAGCTATGCGTTATACCGAGGCAAGATTGGCCGCGGCTGCAATGGCTATGGTTGCTGAAGCCGACGAAGACACTGTTGATTTTGGACCAAACTATGATGGACAACTATCTGAGCCATTAGTTCTGCCAGCTGCCTATCCAAATCTTTTAGTAAATGGTGGATCTGGAATTGCCGTGGGTATGGCAACAAACATGGCGCCACATAATCTTGGTGAAGTAATTGCCGCTACTAAGCATTTGATTGAGAACCCAACTGCAACCGTTAAACAGTTAATGAAGTTTGTGCCCGGTCCTGATTTTCCAACCGGTGGTGAAATTGTTGGTTTAGAAGGCGTCCGCGAGGCTTACGCAACTGGAAAAGGCTCCTTTAAAGTAAGAGCCACGGTTGAAATTGAAAAGGTAACCAGTCGTAAGATGGGAATCATCATCAAAGAGCTTCCTTACACAATTGGACCAGAAAAAGTAGTGGAGCGTATCGCTACGTTAGTTAAGAATAAAAAGATTCAAGGAATTAGCGACATCATTGACTTGACCGATGGGCAGACGGGAACAAATGTTGTCATTGAGCTAAAGAATGGCTTTGAACCAGAAGAGGTTCTCGAAAAACTCTATGCGCTAACTCCAATGGAGGATGCTTTTGCAATTAACGCAGTCGCATTAGTAAAAGGCAAGCCCCAGACTCTTGGATTAAAAGAGTTACTGAAAGTCTTTATCGATCACCGTATCGAAGTAATTCGACGACGATCTGAGTTTCGTAAAGCAAAGGCCCAATCCAGACTTGGCTTAGTAGACGGGCTTTTGAAGGCGATTATCGATATTGATAAGGTCATTAAGATTATTCGAGCCAGTGATGATGCTGCTCAGGCCAAAGATAAGTTGATTAAAGACTTTAAGTTAAATGAAGAGCAGGCAACTTATATCTTAGACATGCCACTTCGACGTTTAACCAAGATGAGCAAAATTGAACTCGAGACTGAGCAAAAAGAACTTAAATCTGTAATTGCCGAGTTAACAAAACTTCTAAAAAGTGAAGAGGCAATTA
Organism: Bifidobacterium breve; assembly: GCA_945883675.1. Taxonomy (GTDB): domain Bacteria; phylum Actinomycetota; class Actinomycetes; order Nanopelagicales; family Nanopelagicaceae; genus Planktophila. The sequence goes on along the minus strand of CAMCYA010000008.1, from coordinate 9,335 downwards.
AAGCTCAAGTGTCAGAAGAGTTAACAGCAGTTGGAAAGGCCTTTGCTACCCAACGTCGTACTCGAATTGGTGCTGCTTAATCCAACTAGATAGACTTGGGTGTGATTTCAACCCAAGCACTTGAACTTCGTGCCGGCGCACGCCTTTTGGTTAAAGGCGTCACGGTACGAATCAATGATGGCGATCGCATTGGGTTTGTTGGTCGAAACGGTGCGGGTAAATCAACGCTAGCTAAAGTTCTTGCGGGTGAAACTATGCCCGCAGGCGGTGCAGTAAATCGCACAGGAAAAATTGGTTATCTGCCTCAAGATCCTCGAACTGGCGATGAACCTGGAACAGTTATTGATCGAATCCTCTCTGCGAGAGATTTAGATCAAATCGCATCTCGAATGCGTTCTGTCGAAGAAGAGATGGCAACGGCTCAAGGTGAAGCGTTAGAAAAAGCAATGGGGCGTTACGGTCGAGTGGAGGCAGAGTTTTCAGCTGCAGGTGGCTACGCCGCATCAGCTGAGGCTGAAGCTATTGCCACATCGTTAGGTGTTTCAGAGGCAGTCTTTTCAAATGAACTCTCAACTCTTTCGGGTGGGCAACGTCGTCGCATCGAACTTGCTCGGATTTTGTTTAGTGGCGCAGAAACTCTTCTGCTCGACGAACCGACTAACCACTTAGACGCTGACTCAATCATCTGGCTTCGTGAATTCTTGTCAAAGTACTCAGGTGGACTTGTCATTATCTCTCACGATGTAAATTTAATTGAAACTGTTGTAAATAAGGTTTTTTATCTTGATGCCAATAGAAACGTTATCGATGTTTATAACTTGGGTTGGAAGGCCTATCTCCTACAGCGCGAGCAAGATGAACATCGCCGCAAGAAAGAACGAGCTAACGCAGAAAAGCGAGCCGAGATTTTGCAGAAGCAGGGCGAAAAGATGCGAGCTAAGGCATCTAAAGCTACCGCCGCACAGGGCATGTTACGTCGAGCAGACAAACTACGGAGTGGTTTAGAAGATGTTCGCGTTGCAGATAAAGTTGCAAGACTTCGTTTTCCAACTCCGGCTCCCTGTGGCAAAACTCCGCTATCTGGTGAAGAGCTTTCTAAAAACTACGGCTCACTTGAAATTTTTACCGATGTATCCTGCGTAATCGACAAAGGCTCAAGAGTTGTGATCCTTGGCCTTAACGGTGCTGGTAAAACAACACTACTCAGAATTTTGGCAGGTGAGCTTGAGTCAGATACAGGAAAAGTTGAACATGGTCACGGTTTAAAAATTGGCTACTACGCCCAGGAGCATGAGTCCCTAGATTTTGAGCGGACTATTTTGGAAAACATGATGTCAGCAACTCCAGATATCAATGAACCTACTGCCCGAAATACTCTTGGTTCATTTTTATTTATCGGAGATGATGTACATAAGCCAGTAAAAGTCTTATCTGGTGGAGAAAGAACTCGATTGGCACTTGCCGTGCTAGTTGTTTCGGCAGCCAATGTTTTACTACTTGATGAACCAACAAATAACTTAGATCCTGCATCCCGTGCCGAGATTCTTGGCGCTTTAGCCGAGTACCAAGGCTCCGTCATTATGGTTTCTCACGATGAAGGCGCCGTCCAAGCGCTAAAGCCAGAACGTGTAATTTTGTTGCCAGATGGCGATGAAGATCTTTGGAAAGATGAATATTTCGATTTAGTTGCTATCGACTAAACGTCGATATGTTCACGATCTATTTCTGCATTAGCAATAAACTCTTTACGAGGGGCCACATCACTTCCCATTAATAGTTCAAACATAGCCTCTGCTGCAGCGGCATCTTTGACAGTAATTCGTCGCAGAGTTCTTGCATCTGGGTCCATGGTTGTTTCACGTAGTTGATCTGCATCCATTTCACCGAGACCTTTATAGCGCTGAATAGGCTCTTTCCAACGCTTTCCACTCTTCTTTAAATCGGCTGTAAGTTTTTTCATCTCATCATCTGAGTATGTGTAGATGTAGTCGCCCTTCTTGCCTCCCCCACCCATAACTTCAATACGGTGCAATGGTGGAATCGCTGCAAATACTCGGCCGGAATCGATCAATGGACGCATGTATCGATACATAAGAGTTAACAAGAGACAACGAATATGCGCCCCGTCAACGTCAGCATCTGACATCAAAATGACTCGACCATATCTAGCTTCATCAAGATCAAAAGACTTTCCAGAGCCAGCACCAATAACTTGAATGATTGAGCCGCACTCTTTGTCTTCTAACATCTGAGACAGTGAGGCTTTTTGAACATTTAGAATCTTTCCGCGAATCGGCAAAATTGCTTGGAACTCACTGTTACGAGCAGCCTTTGTTGTACCAAGAGCGGAATCACCTTCCACAATAAACAACTCTGTTCGCGTTACATCCTCTGAGCGACAATCTGAGAGCTTTGTAGGTAGTGATGAGGATTCGAGCGCGTTTTTACGTCGCTGCAAGTCTTTATGGGCCCTTGCACTAATTCTTGTGCGCGATGCGGCAGCGATTTTTTCTAGAACTAACCGCCCATTGGCTTTATCAATACGTTTGGTTGTATTGAAATACTCTTTCATTTTTTCGGCAACAACGGCGGAGACTATTCGTGTAGCCGCAGATGTTCCTAATACCTCTTTTGTCTGACCTTCAAACTGTGGTTCAGACATTCGAACTGTGACTACAGCGGTCAATCCTTCAAGGACGTCATCTTTGATGACATCAATCTCTTTGTTTGCAAGAGTTTTCGTAGACCTAAGCGCTTCGTTTACAACTTTTATGAGTGCGCGCTCAAAGCCAAGTACGTGCGTTCCACCTTTTGGAGTTGCGATAATATTTACAAAGGAACGCTGTGTTGTTTCAAAGCCATTACCCCACTTCATGGCGATATCAACTTCCATATCGCGCTCGACCTCCGTAGAGACCATGTGGCCCTTGTCGTCTAAAACAGGCACAGTTTCTTGATAATGCCCAGTGCCATAGATTCGAATGACATCTCCAACAGCTTCATCTGGTTGCAAGAAATTACAATATTCGGTTATTCCACTCTTGTGGAAGAAGGTTTCAGTGGTTTTGGCCTTTGTGCGATTATCGTTTACAACTAAAGTCAATCCTGGAACCAAGTAAGAAGTTTGACGAGCACGGTCATAGATGTCGGTCAGATCTAACTCTGCCTCTTTCAAAAAGATTTGACGGTCACTCCACCATTTAATTCGAGTTCCAGTTACCTTTGAAGAAATCTTTCCAATTACACGCAAGCCAGACTTTGGTTGAAAAGAGGCCTTAGGTCCATCACCATCAAATATTCCCGCGGCACCCCGCTGAAAGGACATCCAATAAATCTTGCCATCGCGGTCAACTTCTACATCAAGTCTGGACGCAAGTGCATTTACAACTGAAGCGCCGACTCCATGGAGTCCACCCGATGCAGCGTATGAGCCACCACCGAATTTTCCACCAGCATGAAGTTTGGTGAGTACTACTTCAACACCAGTTAAACCAGTCTTGGCTTCTTTATCAACTGGAATTCCGCGACCATCATCATGGACTTCAACAGAACCATCGGACTCAAGATTGATTTCAATTTTTTTACAGTGGCCCGCCAATGATTCATCTACAGAGTTATCGATGATCTCCCACAGACAGTGCATGAGCCCACGTGAATCTGTGGAACCGATGTACATGCCGGGACGTTTGCGAACTGCATCTAGGCCTTCGAGAACTGCAAGATCTTTTGCGGTGTAGCTATCTTGCAAACTTGTTGCATCTTTCTCGGCCATGGGGGCCAAGGCTAACTGTCTAGAGCCCATTTGAGCAGAAAGCGCGCCGAAATAGTCTCAGATAGTGGAAAATCTCTTTTCTCAGCGTAAATTATCGATAAATTATAGATTAAATCAAGCGGGGAATAAATATATGTGGTTTCCTGTTCCATGTAAGGAAGTTTAAATAGTTGGAAGTACAGGGAAACGGAGAGAGATATGACAGAGCAGTTGTTACTTGAATCAGTACCTCTTAACGCCTTAGATCGTTGCGATGGTTGCGGTGCCCAGGCATACGTCCGAGCAGTACTTCTCAACGGTGGAGAGCTCATGTTCTGCGCTCACCACGGCAAGGAATACGCTGAAAAGCTCAAGCCTATTGCTGCCAAGATTCAAGATGAATCAGAAAAACTCATCGAATCTAAAAACTAAATCTACTTTTCTTTGAGAACTCCCTTATGCGATCCATCGCATAAGGGCTTTTCTTTTGATTGACCACAGCCACAAAACTTTGGATTTTCAACTGTTTGAGTGACATTTCCCTCTGAATCGACAATATCAATCATCCCCGTTATTCGAATCGAACCGCTTTTGGGGTTGATGAAAACCTTTGCATTCTCACCCATGTTTAAGAGCTTCTCTTAATCTAGATAATCTCGCAGCACCTGGCTACGTGAAGGGTGGCGAAGCTTTGACATTGTCTTTGATTCGATTTGACGAATACGTTCACGAGTTACACCGTAAACTTTTCCGATCTCATCTAAGGTCTTTGGTTGACCATCAGTTAATCCAAATCGCATCGCAACAACACCAGCTTCGCGCTCTGAGAGAGTATCTAAAACAGAGTGCAACTGCTCTTGAAGCAGTGTAAAGGAAACGGCATCTGCAGGAACTACTGCCTCAGAATCTTCGATCAAATCTCCGAACTCAGAGTCACCTTCTTCTCCAAGAGGCGTGTGTAGCGAGATTGGTTCGCGGCCATACTTTTGAACTTCAACAACCTTTTCAGGTGTCATATCTAATTCTTTAGCGAGCTCTTCTGGGGTCGGTTCGCGACCTAGATCTTGAAGCATCTGGCGCTGGACTCGAGCAAGCTTGTTGATGACTTCAACCATGTGGACTGGAATACGGATTGTGCGAGCCTGATCAGCCATTGCACGGGTAATTGCCTGACGGATCCACCACGTTGCATATGTTGAGAACTTGTAACCCTTTGTATAGTCAAATTTCTCAACTGCACGGATCAGACCCAAGTTACCTTCTTGAATCAAATCAAGGAACAACATGCCACGTCCTGTGTAACGCTTTGCTAAGGAAACTACCAAGCGAAGGTTTGCTTCGAGCAAATGATTCTTTGCACGCTTTCCATCTTGAACAAGGAACTCAAGCTCTCTCTTATATTTTTTGTCCAACTTCTTTTCGTGCTTCAATTTTTCTTCGGCAAACAAGCCAACTTCTACTCGAGTAGCAAGCTCAACTTCCAGCTCTGCGTTAAGAAGTGCTACGCGACCAATCTGCTTTAAATAGTCCTTAACTGGGTCAGCCGTTGCTCCTGCAGTCATAACGGTTTGAACTGGAGCATCGTCTTCTTCAGAGGCCTTTAAAGTAAATGCATTTTCTTCATTGCCCTGTGTGGCCTCATCGGCAAGATCAACCACTCGTGGCTGATTGCCTTTCTCCTCTTCTTCGCTGTCGATAATCTCGACAACTTCCTTGATTAAAGTCTCTACATCTTCTAGTTCAACTTCTTCTAACTCAACATCCTCGCCATCAATTTTTGTGACGACAGTTTTTCCAGTCTTTGCATCGATTTTTTCAGATGTGCCCTTTATGGGCTCAACTTTTGGAGCGATTAACTCGTACTCGCTTTTCTTCAAAATTCGAGATGGTGACCCAAGTCCGGATTTGCGGAGTTTCTCAATCAACAAAGGAACTTCGGTTGCCAGCGAGCGCGCTTCGTCTACTAAATCCTTATCAACCTTTTTTGGAATTCGGTTGATTGATGTAATTCCACGGAGTTCAAGTTCTGCAAGAACTTCATTGTGTCGTAACACAGCATTTTTTGTGTCCACAATTGCTTGAACATCTTTTGCAGTCAGGTCTTTCTTAAGTTCAATTTTCTTTACGGCGGCTTTCTTGACTGGAGCGCTCTTTTTCGCAACCGATTTCTTTGCGGTAGCTTTCTTAACAGGTGATTTTGATGCCGAACTCTTTTTCACAGGAGCTTTTTTGGCAACGGCTTTCTTAGCAACAACCTTTTTTGCCGAAGCCTTTGGCTTCACCTTGTTTTTGAGCGCACTAAATACAGCCACAATTATCCTTTGGTTTTTTCTCAGCCATTCGGCTGATGCGATGGCTATATTATAATTTGGTTTTGACCCTAAATGCACATCCAAAACCGCTATTTAGAGAGTTTTAAAGCCTCTCTGATGATCTCTCCCACGCTCTCAACCTCTACAAGGAAGCCATCATGGCCAAAGGGGCTGGAAATTGTCACTAAGGGCGCTGCAGAGGGTGCAAGTTCGGCTATCTCAGCCTGAAGGCGCACAGGAAAGAGCCTGTCCGTATCAATTCCAACTGCAATAACGGGAATCTTTATTGTCGATAGGGCTGCGGCAACTCCGCCCCTATCTCGGCCAACATCATGGCTATTCATCGCTTCGGTCAGTGCAATATATGTATTTGCATCGAAGCGCTTTTCTAGCTTTTGTGCCTGGTGATCTAGATATGACTCAACTGCATACCGGCCGGTCTCATCTCCCTGTAACTGACGCCCAAATCTAATGTCCATCTCGGCCTCAGTTCGATAGGTCAGATGTGCAATTCGACGCGCAATACCCATACCGACTTCTGGACCCTTTTCCTGGTCATAATAATCACCGTTATTAAAATGTGGATCTGTCTTTATTGCACGGATCTGAATAGATGCTGTTCCAATCTGATCACCCGTTGCAACGGCCGATGAGCCGATAGTACAAATTGCACCAACTCGATCAGGATGTTGAATGGCCCATTCCAGTGCGCGCATTCCACCTAGAGACGGACCTACGGCTAATTTATATTTTTTAATTCCCATGGCATCAGTAAATGCAACCTCAGCTGCAACCATGTCACGGATGTTCAGTGCAGGAAAACGAGAGCCCCATCTTTTTCCATCGGGTGCAATAGATGATGGCCCAGTTGAGCCCTGACAGCCACCGATAACATTTGGGCAGACAATGAAGTATTTCTCTGTGTCAAAAGGTAGACCTGGCCCAACCATAGATGGCCACCATCTAGTCACATCGGGAAAGCCTGTCAGAGCATGATTGATCAGAATGACATTATCTTGAGTTGAATTGATTGTTCCCCAACTTTGATATGCAATGACAACGTCGGGTAATACTTCCCCGCTTTCAAGTGGCAGTGAACCGATTGAAAGAAACTGCCTTTCGCCAGGCCCATGGATTTCTAACCATGCCCCTGTATTCATGGCAAAGATTTCATCGTGTAAGTAAAAGTTTTCATGTAGTCAAAACTCTTCATTGGAAAAATCATCCTTCACGCACTTGCCAGTTACCTGGCCTGTTCGTCACCCGGAGCACCCCGCCGCGATGGAGGGTTGCCGCCTACTAAGCCGGGGCTAATACGTAGGACTCGTGAACAGTGATAATTCTAGCCATTACTACCCAAAAATCCCAGCCGTTACTTTGGGGTGTAGTTCCACTCGCATTGCAGCAAAGGCATTAGCCGGCCAATCAGAGCCAAAGACTCTGCGCAAAAGAACAGTTAACGCATAGGTAGGTGCATCGATTTTTGCGCGATCTAAGGCACGAAATGCGAGTTCGTTCTCACCGCGCTCATATGCCAACGTGGCAAATAAGCAGGCAACAGGTGCGATGAATCCAGCCGGTGCAATTCTCAATAAATAGAGCCACATATTCCAATACGTATCAAAACTTTGCTCACTGTGAGAACCCAAAGCAAAATCACGCACTTGGACATCTGACAGGCGCCCAATCACCTGTGAAATCAACTCTATATCGCACTTATATCCAAGCTCGGAAAACTGCGCCGCCAAATCAATAACTGCCGTGGCTCCATCTCGTTGAAGAAGATTGAGGTTGTCATTCTCTGTATCTACAAAAAAGGTTTGGACACAGTTCATAAACTCAACATCGGTGGCAAGGGGCAGGGCTGTGATATTTACGTAGGTGTTTTCAGTTGTCATTTCTATTTATCCTTTGAAGGTTGTAGGAGCAGAGACAATGTTTATGGCAGCCAATGAGATTTTTACGACTTTGCCAGTTACGGCACGAACTTGTGCTTTGTGTGTAAAGCTTCCATTCCACGTTGTAACTAGCGTTACTACATATGACCCTGGTTTTAGATAACTATGTTGGATTTCACCATTTGGATATGCAGCTCCACTATCTGTCGTAGCAAGTGTTGAGCCATCGCCAAAACTCCATAGATATGAGGGCCGCAATGTGACATCAATAATTTCACCAATTATCTCGACTCGACTTTGGAACAATTCAGGCAGATCGCACCAAAAGTAAACAGGTACCTTCACGAGTGGTTCAAACTCTGGTTGATAAGCAACACCGGCAGTTGGTACCAATTTGGTTAAGCGATCGCTCAAGTTAACTTTTGTGGCAGCCTTTTTTACTTTGGGCTTTGTGGGTCTTTTGTAAGTGGTTTTAACTGTGGGTTTCTTTACAACTGGCTTTAATTTCGGTTGAGGAAGTAAAAACAGCGGCCGAGGTTTTGTTGTGGGCTTTGCCTTGACTACTGGTTTTTTTGGTGCTTGTGTAATGGCTTTCTTGACTGTTGATCCACCTTTTTTTGCCTCGATGATTATTTGATTGTTATCTGTATACACTTTTATGCATGCAGTTTTCTTACAGTCGTTGACAAGATCGCTTCCAATGGCGTTTGTGGAGCTGGCTCCAACAAACAAAAATATGGAAAAAGTAATAAGTATGGGCTTCATGTCGGTCACCATAAATGTGGAGCCAACGCAAAACCTTACCCACGATGCTAACTGTGGATAGTTGTGACAGGCTTAGCCCATGAGTTCACGCGATGGTGATGGCTGGATTGAATGCAGCTGTGGAAACAAGCATTGGGGAGTTCATGGCGCAGCTGGCGTTTTAATTTTTCGCAACAGCCAAATCCTTTTGCAGCATCGTGCGCCTTGGGTTCACAACGGTGATACCTGGGGTATTCCAGGAGGGGCAAGAGACTCTCACGAAAGCGTTATTGAAGGAGCATTCCGTGAGGCCGTTGAGGAAACGGGAGTTGATACAGCGCTACTGAAACCGGTTCATACGTTCTGTGATGATCATGGAAATTGGAAATATGAAACAGTTCTGGCCCAGGCATCTGATGATCTGATTGCACATGAAGTAAATGATGAATCACATGAGGTTCGATGGGTAGAAATTGATCAAGTGGATTTGCTTACTCTGCACCCAAGTTTTCGCAACTCGTGGCCTGAGCTAAAGAAACTACTTCATGGTTTTATCGGCCCACATTAAAAAATATCAACTTTTAATTGGTTCGCACTCCACAAAAAGTAGGTAATTTAAATTGAGGTTAG
>CAMCYA010000007.1 GCA_945883675.1 Bifidobacterium breve | reverse complement strand
AAAGATGTGCTCAAAGACCAATTGACATGCACCCAAAGTTGCAAAGTAAGACAACACCACCGTACCCAGAAGCAGGCCGGCAGCAAAGATACTTCGTAGTAGAAGACCCAAAATAATTGTTATAAGAATGAGAACTATAGGAATGATCGTCCGATTGTCATGATTTGCCGCAACATCTGTATCAAATGCAACAGCCGTTGATCCACCAACTAGAATCCCTGGATCAATTGCGTGAACAGCATCTCGAATTTTAGGAATTACATCACGAGCTTCCACACTATCCGGATTCAATGAGAGCGTTGCGTTAAGTATTGCTTTCCCTTCGACAATCTTTATTTCAGCCGGTGGCTGTCCAGGAATCGTTGGTGCGCTACGTAAAGGTTCAACAGATGCAACGCCATCTACTTGCATCAATGCATCTGAAATTAAGGCGATTTGTTCTTGCTTAACAACAACCTCCGTAGGTTGTCCTGAACCACCCGGAAAGTGCTGACCCAAAAATTCAAGACCAACAACAGAGTCTGGGCGTTGCGTAAATGAATCGGCAGTAGAAAGTCCTCTTGCGTTTAAGGTTGTAGAAAATCCTGCCAAAATAGTCAATCCAATTGCTGTACCAATCCAAAGTTTGCGGGGGCGTTTTGCAACCATTGCTCCAACTTTTGCCCATGAACCATCAAGTTGTGCATTCATATCATCATGGCGTGGAATGCGTGGCCAGAAAACCCAGCGACCAAAGGCAACAAGAAGAGCGGGCAGTAAAGTTAAAATTGTTATGACCGAACAGATAATTCCGATTGCACCAACTGGGCCTAAACCTCTGTTTCCAGATAGATCACTGAGTAGTAGAACCATCAAAGCCGTTGTAGTCGTTGCACCAGATGCAACGATGGGTTCTACAACTCCTTTTAAAGCTGCCTTCATCGCACTAAATGGAGTGTCAAAATGGTGAAGCTCTTCGCGGTATCGAGCAATTAATAGCAGCGCATAATCTGTTGCCGCGCCCAGAACTAGAACAGAGAGAATTCCTTGAGATTGACCATTTAGGTCGATAACATCATTTTTTGTTAGCAAGTAGATCAATCCACCAGCAGTTGAGAGTGCAATGACTGCTGAAAAGAGCGGGAGAATCCACAGGACTGGAGATCTATATACAACTATCAAAATCAGTGCAACCACAATTAATGTTGTAAAGAGTAATGAAGAGTCAATCCCTTCAAATGCTCCAAATAGATCTCCCAAGATAGCACCAATGCCAGTTACGTTAGAGAGTAAATCATTGGCGTTTGCATACTCAGTGGCATCTTCTCGCAAAGTCTCAATCAGCTCTGGAAGAACTGGTTTATCATCTGGCAGCAAATCTAGGGCGATATCTGCGTTAAATGGAAGATTGACAAGTAAAGCTTTTCCATCTTGGGAAGGGAATGCGAAGATTTGTTCACCTGGATTTAAATAGTCAGAGATTGGGACATCGCTGTCACCTATGTTTTTTGATCCAAGTTGAGCAAGATGAATGTTCAAACCTGCGATTTTTTCTGCGTCAATTTCGCCTCGGTATAGAACAAGCGTAGGAAGGATTCGATTCGCTGAATCAGTAAACTGCGCCATGATCTTTGAAGCTTGAGTCGATTCGGCGCTATCAGGAAGAAAGGCTGAGCTGTCATTTTCTTGAACGGTTGACAGTTTGCCAAACAAAGGTCCCATGACACCGCTGGTTCCAAACCAGAGAAAAATAACAATCAATGCATAGACGAGTGGGCGGCGGCTTTTCTTTGTAGTGCTCACGATTTTGAGGACCTTTCCTGGGTTCGAGTGTCACAGCGCGTGGCCCGATTGGGCATGGGGCAAGCCTACCTTTAGGATTAGAGCGTGCCCCAACTTGTAACCGATGTAGAGAAAAGGATTTCGCTCTCTCGTTATAAAACCATGGATTACGAGCAGGCCTGGGAGTTGCAAAGAACCTTGCATGCAGAAGTCGCAGCGGGCATTCGCCCTAACGTTCTATTGCTTTTGGAGCATCCTTCGGTTTACACAGCTGGCCGGCGAACAGAAGAGTTCGAGCGTCCATTAGATGGAAGTAAAGTCATTGAAGTCGATCGTGGTGGACGAATTACTTGGCATGGCCCCGGCCAACTCGTGGGTTATCCAATTGTAAAACTCTTAGAACCTACTGAGGTTGTTGGATTTGTTCGAGAAATTGAAACTGCATTAATTAATGTTTGTTCAGATCTTGGAATTAGCGCCTCGCGCATTGAAGGACGTTCGGGCGTTTGGGTTGTTGACTCTCAGGGAGATCGGAAAATTGCAGCTATTGGAGTAAGGGTTGCCAAGGGTGTGACCATGCATGGATTTTCACTTAATGTAAATCCAGATTTAACTGCTTATGATCAAATTGTCGCCTGTGGCATTCAAGATGCACAAGTAACTTCCTTGCAAAAAGAGTTAGGCAGCGAAATTACTATCGAAGAGATTTCAGAAGTTGTTGAAACTCATGTGTTGAAATCTTTGCGTAAGGTCTGCTCATGACAATGGCACCAGAGGGTCGCAAGCTAATAAGAATTGAAGCGCGAAATGCTCAAACTCCAATTGAGAGAAAACCCGATTGGATTAAAACCCGATCAAACATGGGACCTGAATACACTCGCCTTCGCGCTCTAGTTAAAAGCGAGGGCCTGCATACCGTCTGCCAAGAGGCTGCTTGTCCAAATATTTTTGAATGTTGGGAAGATAAAGAAGCTACTTTTCTCATTGGTGGAGACCGTTGCACGCGACGTTGTGATTTTTGCAATATCGATACCGGAAAACCACTTCCAATCGATCCACAAGAGCCTCGCAAGGTCGCAGAGTCCGTGCTTTCAATGGGGTTGCGCTATGCAACTATTACTGGAGTAACTCGCGATGATTTAGAAGATGAAGGTTCATGGTTATACGCAGAGACGATTCGTAAGGTACATGAACTAAACCCTGGAACTGGAGTAGAGATGCTCGCTCCAGATTTCAATGCTAATCCTAAGCTATTAAATCCAATATTTGAAACACGTCCAGAAGTATTCGCACACAATCTAGAAACAGTTCCCCGCATCTTTAAACAGATCCGTCCAGCTTTTACATATGAAAAATCTTTGAAAGTTATTGGCATGGCCCAAGATTTTGGCTTAATAACCAAATCAAATCTAATCTTGGGATTAGGAGAAACTAGAGAAGAGATCTCGCAGGCATTGCGTGATCTATACGCTGCGGGATGTGATCTGATAACAATTACTCAGTATCTGCGCCCTACACAAACACATCACCCGGTGGAGCGTTGGGTTAAACCAGAGGAGTTCGTAGAGCTCGCACAAGAAGCAGAAGAGGTTGGATTCCTAGGTGTGATGAGTGGTCCACTCGTGCGCTCAAGTTATAGAGCGGGCCGTTTATATAAACAAGCAATGGAGAAAAAGGCTCTCCGTGGCTGATCTGGTTTATCCGCCAGTAATTGTTTTAGTAAAGGGTTTTTGGAAATACCTAGGATTACGATTTCACTTTCAAGGTCAAGATTATGTACCGCGAAAAGGTGGGGCAATTCTTGCAATCAATCACGTCGGCTATTTGGATTTTGCAATTGCGGGAACGGCTGCCTTACCAGCAAAGCGATACGTTCGTTTTATGGCAAAAAAGGAAATCTTTAACCACAAAATTGCCGGTCCACTCATGCGAGGAATGCATCATATAAATGTTGATCGAAGCAATGGAGGTCCCTCTTTCTCTGCGGCTCTTAATGCTCTTAAATCTGGTGAAATAATCGGTATCTTCCCAGAAGCAACAATCTCAGTTAGTTTTGAAATAAAGGAGATTAAATCAGGAGCGATTCGCCTTGCCGTTGAGTCAGGCTCTCCGATAGTTCCAACAATTGTTTGGGGCAGTCAGAGAGTCATTACTAAGGGATTAAAGCCCAACTTCAAACGAAATCACTTCCCTATTACCGTTGCTTTCGGTGAACCTATCTTCTACGAACCTTCGGCAGATATAGAGCAGTCACAAATTCACTTACGTAAAGTGATGCTCGATTTGCTGCATAAAGTTCAGCAGAACTACCCCGACAGCCATGCTGATCAGCGTTGGGCACCACTTCGTCTTGGTGGAACGGCGCCGGCTCCCCTAAACTAGAGCCATGTTCAAGAGAAAAGCTAAAGAAAAGAAGATCAAGACCCCCCGTTTTCAAACATTTCGTGATGCCTACGCCGTAACCAAACAGGTTAAGCCTTGGATATCGATCGCACTTATCGCAGTCTTTCTTGTGACTTGGGCAATTGGAATTGGAATTGGAATCGCAATTGGTCAACCCGTTTATCTTGGATTTGTTTTTCTTCCAATTGCGCTCTTGGCGGCAATGCTTCTATTCACTCGCCAAGCAGGTAGTGCTGCATACGTTTCTATTGAAGGCCAGATTGGTGCCGGTGCCAGCGTTCTCATGTCAATTCGCAAAGGTTGGACAACTACGCCAGCAGTAGCTGTTTCTCGTAATCAAGATATGGTGCACAGAAGTGTTGGTCGCGCCGGAATAGTTATCAGTGGTGAAGGCAGCGATTCAGTACGCCAAATGATGAGCGATGAGCGAAAGAAAGCTGAACGCTTTGCTCCAGGAGTTCCAGTAATTGAAATTTTAATTGGCAACGAAGAGAATCGAACACCAATTAAAAAACTGCAAAGAGAGATGCGTCGACTACCTAAGAAGTTGAGCGCTCACCAGATGCGTGAAGTTCGTGCGCGTCTAAAGGCCGTCGGAGGAATGTCGATGCCAATTCCTAAAGGTCCTATGCCAACACGCGGTGGAAAAGTTCGTTAAGTTCGAACCAATCTAGATTGACTGAGCCGCTCATGCAGGCCTCGTCCATCTTCATCAAAGGTGATTGCAAAGATCACTGTTACTAACAAGGAGCTTCGAATTAATGCTTGTCGGGCACTTATTGCCCCGCCACCTAAATACCGCACAATTTTTATTCCAAAAATACGGTGACCTAGCGTTGCTCCCTGAAGCCAGGAGAGAATCAAAGTCTGAGCAAAAAAAAGGCCTAGAACATTGAGAGGCCGGTTTGGAGCCGTAGCTCCTATGCCACCCGAGATCGCCGTAACGATGAAATAACAGGCCAGCCAATCGACCATCAAGGCGGCAAAGCGTCTGCCGAGGCTCACACGTTCAGCGGGATAACTCATGTGGCAAGGATAACCGCAGGCCAAGCAAGAAGTAACACGGATTTAACACACGGGTTATGTCTTTGACCTCATCTGGACTTAGGGTTTGACTACAAAAGCGTGCCAGGATCTCAATGTTGAGCAAGGTGCGCATCACATGTGAAATTGGGAGAAGCATGTTTAAGAATGCAGCTGAGATTTTTGCCTTCATCAAAAAGGAAGATGTCAAACTTGTTGATGTTCGCTTTACCGACTTGCCTGGAATTCAACATCACTTCAATGTGCCAGTTGAATCTTTTGACGAGGCGGTCTTTACAGATGGCTTAATGTTTGATGGGTCATCGATTCGTGGATTCCAAACTATCAATGAATCAGATATGAAACTTTTACCTGTCCCAGAGTCTGCATATCTAGATCCATATCGCAAAGAGAAGACTCTGATTATTATTTTCTCGGTTCATAATCCGGTAGATAACTCACCGTATAGCCGTGATCCTCGCGGAGTTGTTGCAAAAGCTGTTGACTACATGCGCTCACTTGGATTTGCAGACACTGCATTTTTTGCCCCAGAAGCTGAGTTCTATGTCTTTGACAGCGTTCGCTTTAAGACTGACATCAACACTGCGGTTTATGAAATCGAATCATATGAAGGAGCATGGAATACCGGAGTTGAACATGACGCCGATGGCACTCCAAATCGTGGATATCGCACCCGCGTAAAGGGCGGATATTTTCCTGTTTCTCCAACAGATCAATATGCAGATCTTCGAGATGAAATGGTTATGCAACTTGGCAAAGTAGGTTTGCTTGTTGAGCGTTCACACCATGAGGTTGGAACTGCTGGACAAATGGAGATCAACTACCGTTTCACCGATATTCTCTCAGCTGGTGATGATGTTATGAAGTTTAAGTACGTCATTCGTAACACAGCGTGGGAAGGCGGAAAGACCGCCACTTTCATGCCAAAGCCACTCTTTGGAGATAACGGTTCTGGAATGCACGTTCACCAATCACTATGGAAAGATGGAAAGCCATTATTTTTCGAAGCTGGAACTTACGGTGATCTTTCCGACATGGCCCGTTGGTACATCGGTGGTCTTTTAAAGCACGCACCATCTCTACTTGCATTTACAAACCCAACTGTTAACTCATATCGACGACTTGTCCCCGGTTATGAGGCTCCAGTAAATCTTGTTTACTCAGCACGCAACCGCTCTGCTTGTATCCGTATCCCAATTACTGGATCAAGTCCAAAGGCAAAGCGAATTGAGTTCCGCTGTCCAGATCCATCATCAAATCCATATTTAGCATTCGCTGCAATGCTCATGGCTGGTCTTGATGGAATCGTTAACAAAATTGAACCACCTGCCCCAGTGGATAAGGATCTATACGAACTCGAAGGAGAAGAGGCAGCCTCTATCCCTCAAGTTCCTGGTTCTTTAGATGCTGTTCTTAACTCATTAGAAAAGGATCATGATTTCTTAACAAAGGGTGGCGTCTTTACTACAGATTTAATCGAAACTTGGATCGACTGGAAGCGAAGGAACGAAGTTGACTATGTGCGTCTTCGTCCGCATCCAGCTGAGTTCGAACTCTATTACGATCTATAAAAATTACTGCCTAACAAAACCCGCTCCTTGCAAAAGGGCGGGTTTTGTTTTGCCTTAGATTAATGAGTCTTTTGCCCTAGTAACTTGAACAAAATAGTACTGATGGCACCACTGACAAGTGATGCGATGATTACTGCAAATATTGCCAACTCTTGAGTTGAGCGCTCGTCAAAAGCCAAATTCGCAATAAAGATGGCAACTGTAAAGCCAATACCAGCAGCACTTCCGGTAGCAAGAATCTTTAATGTATTTGCACCCTCTGGATACTCTCCCAGTCCAACTCTCCTTGCACTCCAACTTGAAACAACTATTCCGAGTGGCTTTCCAACAACAAGGCCAAAGAAAATACCCCATGCAATTGGTGAGTTAATCGCTGCGCTAATCGAACTCTGAGAAATCTGAACTCCGGTGTTTGCAAATGCGAATAGGGGAACAATGAGAAAACTGCTAAAGGGATGTAATTTATTCTCAAGCCATTCAATGACTGAAACCACATGATCGTCGGAATCAATCAAATCCGTGCCTTTACGAGGAATGTTTGGTGTCATCATCCCAAGAACTACGCCAGCTAAAGTCGGGTGAATCCCTGCGCGATACATGCAGTACCAGAGTAAGACGCCCATGGGTATGTACAGTGACACTTGATTTAGTTGGAACTTCTTCATTAATGCAATCAAAGCCACTATCAGCAGAGCACCTGCGATCCAACCCGGAACTATTCCCGTTGAGTAAACAAATGCAATAACTAGAATCGCGCCAATATCATCTATTACCGCTAGTGCAAGTAAAAAAGTTCGCAGCGATGCCAGTGCATTACTTCCAATGATTGCCAGTAGACCAACAGCTAAAGCAATGTCGGTGGCAACAGCCACCCCCCAGCCACCTGGAGCCGTGCCACCTGCGATTAGCAAATAGATCAACGCAGGAACTGCCATACCGCCTAGAGCGGCGACAAATGGCATGACAGCTTTCTTGAAACTAGAGAGATGCCCAGAAGTTAACTCACGCTTTATCTCAAGACCTACAACAAAGAAAAATAGAGTCATCAAAACATAATTAATGACTTTGAGCATAGTTAACTTCAGATAAATCGATTCACTGCCCCATGTGAACTGCATCTGCAGCAAAGAAAAATATGAACTAGAGGCGGGTGAATTTGCAACAATTAGGCCTAAGGCGGAAGCACCAAGAATCAGTACTCCACCAGAAGATTCGCGGTGTAAAAAATCTCCTAAAGGCCTAATTGAGCGTTTCATGTCCATAAAGTATCACTCAGAGATTGGAATGGGCAGGCAATAATCGCTATTAGGAAAGCTCTTGCGATCTGATTGACTTTCTTGACAGCAAAGCATGACCCAAAAATCCAATGAGTAATGCAAAGATAACTCCGACATTTGCATATGCCCAAGCCCCCTCTTTGCCTCCAATTAGTGGCATTAAATAACCTTGCCAGAGCAACCATGAAGCAAAAGAATTCGTAACAAATCCCCAGCCAATAAACGTTCCAAGTGCCATTAGAAAGATTGAACCTTTGTTAACAGAACCATAGATGCCGTTCTTATCAAACAAAGCCTTTTCATCGTATGGTTTTTTTCTCATAATGACATCGGCAACGAAAATTCCTGACCAAACCGCTACCGGAACACCAAGCGTTATTAGAAAGCCTTGGAATGGATAGAAGAAATTGTTAGCAATCCACACGACATAAATCGTGCCAACTAACATAATGACTGAATCGAGCAAGGCCGCCTGATGGCGTTTGATCGGGACACCGATTGAAACCAAAGCTAAACCCGATGAATAAAGATCCAGAATTGCTCCTCCTACCAAACCGAGAATCGCAATTAATGCAAAAAATATTAGGAACCAGGATGGAAGAATCGTTGTTAAGGCGCCAATGGGATCATTTGCAATTGCATCGCTCAAATCACTATCACTTGCCGAAAGCGCAGTTCCATAAATGACTAAAAGAATTGGTACTACCGAAGCTCCAAAAACTGTCCACCCTACAACAGCTTTACCGGAGACAGATCTCGGGAGATAGCGGGAATAGTCTGCAGCACAGTTGACCCAACCTAAACCGATTCCAGTGACAGCAAAAATTACGGCTCCGATAAATGCTTGGGATGTGCCATCCTTTATAGAGGTAACAGTCTCCCAATTCACATTGTCGAAAGTTAGAGCGATATATACAGTGGTTAAAGCAACCGTAGTGATTGTAAGAATTTTTTGAATTCTCATAATCATGTTAAATCCAAGGACTCCACCTAGCATTGTTAACCCAACGGCAATAAAAAATCCCAGGATAAGCGCCAGATTGTTATCAATGCCTGTAAACCTAGAAAAAACTGTTCCAGTTGCCAAAGTTGCAAGTGATACAAGAACTGTCTCCCAGCCAACAAAAACCAGATAGGAGAGAAATCCAGGAACAATGCTCCCCTTAACACCAAAGGATGCACGAACTAAAACCGTTGTGGGTGCATTAGAGCGTTTGCCTGCAAGGGAGCTAAGTCCGACCAAAAAGAATGAACCAACTGTTCCAATGATCGCTGCGGCGGTGGCCTGTCTAAATGAAATACCAAAGCCTAAGAAAAATGCACCATAAGAGAGTGCGAGCAAGGAGACATTTGCCCCAGCCCAAGGCCAAAACAAGGAACTGGGCTTTCCTTTTCTTTCGGACTCTTGAATTACATTGGGACCATTTATCTCAAGATCAAAACCTTGCATTACTACTTTTTCTCATCCCTTTTCTCATTGCGCATTCTTACGAAGTACCTAACTGCGAAAACAACGAGAAAGACTGACATCACTATGGCCCCGAAACTGAACTCTGATTGATCATCAGATTCAGTAGCAACCGTTGTCGGCTCAATCATTTCTGTTGCTTCAAAACCAGGTGAAGCTTGGAATGTGTAGCTCCCTTCAACAGGATGGCCATCTTCAGAAACTATGCGGTACTCCACTGTGAATACTCCCCCTACGCTTTGGTCGGATATCTGAGTTGAAATCTTGGAACCTTCTATGACGGCATCTTCTGCGCTCACAACTAATCCAGTTGAATCCTTGACCTTAAGAGTGTTGATCACTTCACCATCTATGAGTTGGAGTTCTCCATCAAATTCAATCCACACCTGAGTTGGAGCAGGCGATGAAGTGGAATTCATTAAAGGATATGAAGTGACAATCTCGCCATGAGCGAAACTGATAGGTGAAGATAAAACTAGGCACAAGAGAGCTAGAACTGTTAAAGATAATTTACGCATATGTTTAGTTTAATCTAGGAAGAAATCGAGTAGGAAATCAGTGGTTCCGGGTGTGACAGAGTACTTTTCTAGGTCTGTAATTCCTTCACTTGCTAGAAGTAGATCGTCTACAAAGAAATTGCCCGTGCACTCTTTCGCATCTCTATTTAAAATAATGTGCGCCGCATCTGCAAGAATCTGTGGGGTACGGCCAGCTAAGGCATCAATTCCAGGAATCATTTGGAGAGCTGCTGTATCAATTACAGTTCTTGGCCAAAGTGCATTGACTGCAATCCCATCGCGTTTGAACTCCTCTGCCATTCCCAATACGCACATACTCATTCCATATTTTGCCATCGTGTATGCCACGTGATTTTTAAACCAAATTGGTTTCATAGAAAGAGGAGGTGAAAGATTGAGAATGTGTGGGTTTCTTCCAACCTTTGCTGACTGGCGCAGATGAGGTAGTGCGGCTTGAGAAGTAAGAAAAGTGCCTCGAACGTTTACATCAAACATTAAATCAAATCGCTTTGCAGGAGTTTGATCGGTTTTAGTTAGGTTAATTGCACTGGCATTATTAATCACGATATCGATCCCACCGAACGCATCCGCGGTTTTCTTGATTGCCTCTTCTATCGCTACTTCGTCCCGAATATCGCACTGAAGAGCAAGCGCCTTTCCACCAGCTGCTTCTATCTCTGCAGCTGCAGTAAAGATTGTTCCGGGTAGCTTTGGATTGGGATCTGCCGTTTTAGCAGCAATTGCTATAGATGCTCCATCGGCTGCAGCGCGTAATGCAATTGCAAGTCCGATTCCGCGTGAGCCACCAGTTATAAAGATGCGTTTTCCTGATAGAGACATTACTTACCCTTCTTAGACATGAATTTCATGAATGCTTCCATAGCTTCATCAGATTGAAGCGCCATTGCAAAAATCTCAAACTCGGCCTTCATGACAGCCGCAACGGCGTCATGTGATCTTGCTTTAAGAAGTGCCTTTGTATTTATTATTGCCTGAGGAGGCTGGTCTGCAATTTGTTGCGCAATTTTCATAGCCTCTGACAAAGGATCATTTTCAATTGAAGTAACTAAACCCATCTCAACAGCCATGGGTGCATCAAAGCTCTCCCCTGTCATAAATATGCGAGCAGCCCTTTGATATCCAACTAACTGTGGGAAAAGAAAACTCGATCCTGCCTCTGGGACTAATCCTAAAGATGCAAATGGCATGGAAAACTTTGCCGTAGGACTTGCAACAACTACATCGCAGTGAAGCAACATCGTTGTACCCACACCAATTGCGTTGCCTTTTACCGCAGCGATCAGTGGTTTTGGAAAATTAAGCAGTGATTCAAGAAACTGAGATACTTCTGAACTCTCACTTGTAGGTGGGTTGTCCATGAAATCTGAGATGTCATTGCCTGCCGTGAAATGTTGGCTTTCACTCGTGATGATCACCGCTCGAATCCCGAAGTCACCAGCTGCTTCATTGAGACCTGTAGCTAAGCCTGCGTACATTGATCGGGTCAGCGCATTCATCTTCTCGGGCCGGTTAAAGCTTAAAACCAGGATGTTGCCCTCTTGCCTGCTCAAGATTTCACTCATTGGTCCATCTTAAGGGGTTACACGGGGCAAAAACAGTAACATACTGCCAAGGACGCGGAAAGGCGGCGAATGCATTGGTTAGAGACATCACGATTTCAACCAGAGAACTGACCCCATTTGAAAAATTAGTCCTAGAACTTGTCTGTGAAGGAAAATCAAACTCAGCCATCGCCACACAGACATCGCATAATGAAAAGGTCATAGAAAATACAGTAAGTCGAAGTGCTCAGGTTTATGGAATCAAATCTGACCCCGAGACAAACTTGAGGGTTTTACTTGCCTTGGCATATCGCACTCACTATGGAGACCAGGCCTTCGATAAATTAGATATGCCTTGCGGACACTTTGAGATAGGTCCAGATGGCCAATCAATGTGCAACCGACACATAGAATAATTTAGACCAAAGACACAGTTTGGATTTCTGATACTTCTACTGCGTATATTTCTACGGCGTAATCTCTGACAGCTGTTGAGTGCAAGCACTCTTGAAGCTGCTTGCGAGTGCTAACCCCACCTGAATCTTAATATAAAGGTTGTTAGTGCTAGTAAACATGGCCTGTGTTGATCGCAATGATCAATTTTCTAAAAACAGGCAGTGGAGAAGAGAAATAAAATGAATCGTAGAACTTTTGACAAGATAGTTTCATTCGTAGGACTTGGACTAGCGGTCCTTCTATTCACATTTGCAGGGCTTCTCAACTTTGGAGCATCTTTTGCAAATGAGAGCGTGAAGACTCAATTAGAAAATCAAAATATTGCATTCCCTGCAGAGGAGAGTTTGCCTGCCGACACAAAGGATCAACTGAAAAAATGGGCTGGTAAAACTGTCAATACCGGGGAAATGGCACGTGATTACTCAGATCTCTATATCTGGGAACACATGAAAGGATCAGCTATAGCTGTAACAGGAAAGCCTTCGACTTACTCTGAAGTATCAGGGACATATATGGGATTAGTTCGCGGTGGAAGCACTGATGTTGCAACGATCACAAAATACGCAGACCTTCGTGAAACTCTATTTATGGGAAACACTTTGCGCGGAATGCTACTTCAGGCATATGCCTTTGGAACCATGGGAGTAATCGCCGGATATGCAGCGATCGCATCTTTCTTAGCAGGGCTTCTCTTTCTGCTACTTGCAATCGCGGGCTTCATGCATCTTCGTCGCACTCCTGTAGAGGCGACGATTTAACACTCAACTCTCCGTGAGTGTTTAAAGAAAAAGCCCCCGGGTACTGCCGGGGGCTTTTTCATTTTAGAGAGGAATTTATAAAGCAGTGGTGAATGCTCTATTTTTCGTAATTATCGATCTAGCTTTCCGGCGATGAAATCTTCAACCTTGTTATGGGCTGCTTCATCTGTGTATTGAGTTGGTGGAGTCTTCATGAAATAGCTAGATGGTGAGAGCAGCGCTCCCCCAATCTTGCGATCAAGACCGATTTTTGCACAACGAAGTGCATCAATAATCACACCTGCAGAGTTTGGCGAATCCCACACTTCCAACTTGTATTCAAGGTTGAGTGGCACATCACCAAAAGCACGGCCCTCGAGGCGAACGTAGGCCCACTTACGATCATCCAACCAAGGAATGTAGTCAGAAGGTCCGATGTGAACATTCTTCTCACCTAAGTCGTGA
Source organism: Bifidobacterium breve (assembly GCA_945883675.1). Lineage (GTDB taxonomy): Bacteria > Actinomycetota > Actinomycetes > Nanopelagicales > Nanopelagicaceae > Planktophila. The sequence goes on along the minus strand of CAMCYA010000007.1, from coordinate 26,321 downwards.
TCTAACTGCGAGGTTACAGAGTTAGTCTTTGAGATTTTTTTAGATTCAAGACGATCACGCTCGAGCATGTTCTTGAAGTCCATATTTCCACCAACATTTAATTGGTATGTGCGATCAAGGTGAACGCCACGATCCTGGAATAACTTAGCCATGATGCGGTGAGTGATAGTCGCACCAACTTGGCTCTTAATGTCATCTCCAACGATTGGAAGGCCTGCATCAGCAAATTTCTTTTCCCAAACTGGATCGGATGCGATAAACACAGGTAGTGCGTTCACAAAAGCACAGCCTGCATCAATTGCGCATTGGGCGTAGTACTTAGCAGCAACTTCTGAACCTACAGGAAGGTAACAGATGAGAACATCTACAGCCTCATCCTTTAGCGCCTTTACGACATCCACAGCTGGTGCATCTGATTCTTTAATGGTCTCCTTGTAATACTTTCCAAGGCCATCGTTTGTAACTCCGCGAAGAACTGGAACGCCAGTCTTAGATACGTTACTAAATTTAATTGTGTTGTTTTCACTTGCCCATATTGCATCTGCGAGGTCAAGTCCTACCTTCTTTGCATCCACATCAAATGCTGCAACAAACTTAACGCTGGAGATGTGATATCCGCCTACAACAGCATGCATCAGACCTGGAATCTCCTGATCTATTGCAGCGTCTTTGTAGTACTCGACACCTTGAACTAATGAGTTAGCGCAGTTTCCTACGCCAACGATTGCAACACGGATGTCGCCTTTACCGGTTGTGATATTCACTCTATTTCCTCTCGGTTTTGATCATGTCTTCCAGCCAAGCAATCTCTCGATCAGCTGATTCCAGAGAGTGACGTCGCCACTCTTCTAGATATTTATCGATACCAACGGGTGACTTCTCGAGTTCACCTCGTAGGATTTCTGCTTTCTCCTTAAGGCGACGATGACGTCCCTCAAGAATTCTCACTCTGTTCTTTGCAGAGGTAGGTCCAAAAAATGCGAAACGAATTTCAAATCCTTCATCTTCCCAAGTTTCAGGGGTAACTGATTCAGTTAATGATGCAAATTTGCGAGCGCCTAGATCGGTAATCGCATAGACAATGCGTGATCGGCGAGATGTTGATTCAGCAGTTGATTCTGCAATAAGACCCGCCTCCATCATTCGACGAAGCTGTGGGTAGAGAACAGAAAATGAGAGGGCGCGAAAAGGTCCAAAGATTGCGCCCATTCTCTTTCGCAGCTCATAGCCATGTAGTGGGCTTTGTGAGAGCAGTCCAAGGAGTGCGAATTCGAGGGACTCAGAACGTGAGCGCATCTCGACCTACCTTCCCCAAAAGAGCTCTGCGGTTTTGTGATCTCACTACTCCGCTGTATGTATCGACTCGATACATCGATAGGTAATCTAATCGGATATAGCCTGGGAAGGCAACCCGGGCGCGCCCGAAGGGGGTATCGGCTCGGCCTTAGCGACTGTGTCAGTGCTTGCATAGACAATAAGGCCATGATTAAACCTGCAAAGCCTGCCCGCGAGAACATCTCCCCTTCAGACCTAACTTTTGGCCTATCAACCTGCAAGAGATGCCTTTGGATTAAGTATTGGTACAAAGTAATTATGCCCGGGGCCTTTCCATTAGTCGGAACCATGGCCGCACTTCAAGAAGAGCATTTTCAAGGCGCAGATATGCCAACGATTGATCCCTCACTTCGCCCTGGCACGGTTACTAAATGGGGCGAATGGGTCAAAAGTAAGCCCCTCGTAATTAATGGAGTTGAAACTCGTTGGAGAATTCTGGGCAAATACGATCTGGTCTCAACTAACGAAGATGGCACTATCGGATTAATCGACTGCAAAGTCTCAGATAGTCAAAGAGATACAGGCCAGTTCTACTCGCCCCAACTTGAGGCATATGCATATGCTCTTGAAAATCCAACGGCTGGAAAAGTCCAAAAGGTAGCTTCCATGGGCTTGCTCGTTTGGAAGCCAACTCATGCCGTTGGAACCTCAGTCGAGGATTATGGATTTGGAGTATTTCAAAAGTACATCTCAGTGGATCGAGATCAGGAGAATTTTCTGAAGGTAATTGGTGAGTTCATAACCGTACTTGAAGGCGATCTTCCAGAGGCTGGCGGCGAGTGTGGAACGTGTAACTATTTAGTTGCCCGCAATGCACTGAATTAAACCCAACTTAAGAGGATTACTCCTCTTCTTCTACCTTCCCAAGCCTTACTTTTTTAGGCGCATAAGTATCAACATATTCTTGCCCAGATAACTGCCCAATCGCCACCATGATTTTATCGGCAACATCTCGCAGATGTTCTAAATCCGTTGGATCACCTTCAAAATACATTGGCTCTCCAAAGCTCATACCAACTCTTTTAACATTCGGAATAACTTGCCCAGTTGGTTGAATCTTGTCGGTATCAAACATTGCAACTGGAATTACAGGTGCACCTGATTCAATAGCAAGGCGTGCAATTCCGGTACGTGCTTTATATAGCCGGCCATCAGGAGATCTAGTTCCCTCTGGATAGATACCAAGGCATGCGCCATCTGATAAAACCTTAAGTCCAGTTATCAGGGCGGCTTCACTTCGGCGACCGCCAGAGCGATCTACAGGTACTTGACCTAAGGCAATGAAAGTTAATTTCTTTAGTAAACCTTTTGGACCTGGTGAAGTGAAGTACTCACTTTTAGCTAGAAAAGTTACTTTGCGGGGAACGACCATCGGCATGAAAATCGAATCACTAAATGAAAGGTGATTGGAAGCGATTATGAGCGGCCCTTTAACTGGAACATTACGAAGGCCTCGCACCTTTGGCCGAAAGGCGAGCATAAGAAAGGGGGTCAAAAATGCTCGTAAAGCTCCGTATGGCAAATTGTTCAGCACTGCTCCAATTTACAGTCTATTGACGGTTATGACACCATCGGAGGGTGAACGAGCATGGAAAAAGCCCTGATGAGTTCGATGAAGAGGATCTGATCCGCTCTGAGTTTGACTCAATAGTTTCGGGCCTATCTTTAGATGAGTCCACTCCTAATACTTATCTTGATGACCTAGAGCAGATAGAAAAAATAGAGGCTCAGAACTTAGGTGAAGGTTTTGCCCCACCTAATCCCCCACGTGCACATCCAATTGATTTTTTTCGTTCTGCAAAAATTGCAATCAAGCGTTGGTTTAATCGCCCTTATCGCGACGATGATGGCGTTAACTTGTAACTATCCTCTGGCTAAATCTGCAACTCCCACTAACCCCGCATCGTTACCTAGCTCTGCAGCAATCAATAAAGGATAAGGGTGCTTACCAGAATAGGGCATTGCTTGTTCAAGTGATTTACGCGTTGGTGCTAGTAAAATCTCTCCAGCATCGATAACTCCTCCACCAATAACAACACATGCTGGATCCAATAAAACTGCAAGAGAAGCTATCCCGGCTCCGAGCCATTGACCAGTTGTATTAAAGGCTGCAAGTGCTACCGGATCGCCCTCTTGTGCGGCTTGAGTAATGATCGACCCGGTTAAACCGGCAACAGTTCCATCGCCTCGTGACAAAAGATTTCTTGCCGCTTCAGGGCTTGCATTAACTGCTTCACGAGTATGTCTAAGCAAAGCATTGCCAGATGCGTACTGTTCGAAACATCCACGTGCACCACATCCACAGATATGGCCTTCAGGTACTACTCGCATATGGCCAAATTCAGCAGCAGAACCAAAAGCGCCTCGATAGATCTGTCCATCGACAACGATTCCGCCACCGATTCCTGTACCAACGGTCAACATCATTATGTGATTTTGCTTGCGACCGGCACCAAACTTTGCCTCTCCCCATGCTGCAGCGTTTGCATCGTTTTCAATAACAACAGGTAAACCGATCAATGATTTCAATTCGGAATCGAGGTCAACATCGTTCCAGTCCGCAATGTTAGGTGTTGCCAACATTGTTTTTCTATCGGAGGATACAATTCCAGCTGCACCAACTCCCACGCTAATAACTTTATGTTTAGCCATTAACTCTTTTACTGTTTCAGCAATTGTTTGAGTTAATGCTCTCCCACCCTGACGCGGTGTATCTTTCCTGGCACGTGCTAGCACCGATCCATTTTCATCGACAACACCACCGAGAACTTTCGTTCCACCGACATCGATGCCAATCGATAAGCCCACGAATTTAACTCTCTAGATGTGTTTTAAGTTGAGCTAGTGCGGCATCGATTGTCGCCTTCTCAGCTTTCTTTCGCATCATCTCTGGAATAGACATAGAAAGCGAGACGCCCAACTCATAAGTAACTTCTGTAGTATCAGAATCAATGCTCTTGAATGTATAGGCGCCATCCATACTGGTCAGTAGGGCTGCCTCATCTAATGAAAAGATTATTTTTTCTGGCGCTTGGCTCCAGTCGTAATCCAAAACGACGCGATCTTTCATCATTCCTGCATCGATACTCATCTTAATTTTTGTGATGCGACCTTGATCATCTGTTGAAAGGCTTTCTGCAGTCTTTATCTGTGTAGACCAATCCGGATACCTATCTAGCTCGGTGAGGGTCCTTTGAACATCTGGCAGTGATGCTTCGATAATTACTGTGGATTTACTGAATTCGCTCATGGGAGAAGGCTACTAGCCTCTTCCCCTTTTCTCATCTGTCACGCTAGCGTTATCCCATGAATGAAATCTCTGTCCCGGCACTTGTTCCTGCCTCTGCTGCAGGAAATCTCACAAATCTAATCACTGAACGCGCATGGTTTGAGCCAGAGCGTATAACAATGTCCCGACCACTTGGTGAGGGATGGCAACCCGTTACTGCAAAAGAGGTTGAAGAAGAGATTCGAGCGACCGCTAAGGGATTAATCGCTAGTGGTATTCAGATTGGTGATCGCGTGGCGATTATGGCTCGTACTCGATATGAGTGGACGATTTTAGATTTTGCAACATGGTTTGCAGGCGGTGTAGTCGTTCCAATTTTTGATACCTCTTCTGCCGAACAGATCGATTGGATTCTCAATGACTCTCACTCAGTTGCCATCATTGTAGAAACGCCAGCTTTGCGTGAATTAGTACAGACAGTATTGCCTTCACATACAAAGAATGTTTGGGCGATGACTGATGATGTTCTTGCAGTCTTAAGAGAGGCTGGAAAAAACATTAGCGATGAGGAAGTCGATCGTCGCCGTAACGCACTTGTTCCAAAGACTATTGCAACCTTAATCTACACATCTGGAACCACTGGCAAGCCAAAAGGCGTCCAGTTAACACATGGAAATTTTCACTCGGAGTGTGGAAACGTTGTGCAAGGTGCAAGCGAGCTCTTCCTAAAGCCTGGAGGCTCCACACTTCTATTTCTTCCAGTAGCTCACGTCTTTGGACGTATGGTTCAGATTGGATCAATTACTGCAGGTCTGCACTTGGCTCACTGCAGTGATCCTGTCGGTAGATTGCCTATGGACCTTGCATCATTTAAGCCAACCTTCGTACTTGCTGTTCCTCGTATCTTTGAAAAGATTTATAACGGCGCCGAAGCAAAAGCAGAGGCAGCAGGAAAAGGAAATATCTTTAGAAAAGCAGCCGCAGTTGCGATTGCTTATTCAGAGGCCCTTGATAAAAAATCTGTCTCTCCAATTCTAAAATTAAAGCATGGCCTCTTTGACAAGCTGGTTTACAGCAAGATCAGACATGGCATGGGTGGAAAGGTTGAAGCTGCGATATCCGGTGGAGCTCCGCTTGGTACACGGTTAGGACACTTCTACCGCGGTATCGGCGTAACAATTCTGGAAGGGTATGGATTAACTGAGACAACAGCAGGAGCGACCTTGAATCTATATGGCGCACACCGTGTTGGTTCTGTGGGACGACCTATTCCCGGTACTTCAATAAAGATTGCAGAAGACGGTGAGGTTCTAATTCGTGGTCCAATTGTTATGGACGGTTATTGGCAAAATGATGCAGCTAATGCAGAAGTGTTTAATGCCGAGCGTTGGTTCCAGACCGGTGATCTAGGAAAACTAGATGATGAAGGATTCCTATACATCGTTGGGCGCAAGAAAGAGATCATCGTTACAGCCGGTGGAAAGAATGTCGCCCCTGCAGTTCTAGAAGACCGACTACGTGCTCATCCACTTGTCAGCCAGTGCTTAGTCGTTGGTGATAATCAACCATTTATCGCAGCGTTGGTAACAATTGATCCAGATGCAATTAAGAGCTGGATTGCAAATAACAAGAAGGACGGTGCAACAATCGCTGATTTGGTTAATGATCCAGATCTTGTTTCAGCGATCCAAACTGCAGTCGATGAAGCTAATAAGGCTGTTAGCCGAGCTGAATCAATTAGAAAGTTCACAATCTTGTCAACCGACTTCACCATAGCTGGTGGTCATTTGACTGCAAAACTATCCGTGAAGCGACATGTCGTTGCTAAGGAGTTTGCTAAAGAGATAGAAGCATTATTTGCTACGTGAAAAATGAAATTGTAACTCTTGCACAAGAGTTACATGACGGAATAGCCCAGGACTTAGTTGGCCTGGGCTTTTCCGTTGATAACGCAATTTCTCACAGTAAGGACACGGAAACCCGAAAAGAACTCAGAGTGATTAGATTTGCAATCTCAGAAGAAATAGAGAAAGTTCGGGTTGAAATTCATCGGCTGAGAAACCTTTCCCCTAATCAAGGTCTATCAACACCTGATTTCTCCTATCAATTAACTCAGATATTCAATGAAGTCCTACGTAACGTAATTCAACATTCTAAAGCGACTTCCCTATCAATTACTATTGCAGATAATGGTATTGGTGGCGCAAAAGAAATAGAAGGTTCATTTGGTCTCTTAGGCATAAAAGAGAGAGTCCATCTCTTGCGTGGGGAAACCCTTATTGAATCGGATCAGAATGGGACGAAGATAGCGATACACATCCCATTGGACAAAAATGATACGAGTACTAATAGTCGATGATCATGCGGTTGTTCGTGAAGGTTTATTCAGTGCATTCACAGACGCTAATTTAGAAGTAGTCGGCTCTGCTGCAACAGTAGCCGAGGCAATAGCGCAAATAGCACACACGAATCCGGATGTTGTTGTAGTTGACCTTAATCTGCCGGATGGATCTGGATTTGAAATTATCCAGTGGATTCGATCAATTTCTAAAGAGATAGGGATAGTAATACTCACCCTTAATTCTGGTCCCGAATTTATAGTCGCTGCAATGAAATCAGGGGCGAACAGCTTTGTAGTAAAAACTGCCCCAGTTTCTGAAATAGTCTCGGCAATTAAGCACTGCATCTCTTCACCCCACGGCTTTTCTGCAAAAGGGTTACCTGCACTTGCCACATCTTCTGATCCAATGCTAACGGCCAGAGAAATTGATGTGCTGATGAAAATCTCTCTTGGTTTAAGTAATCAAGAGATTGCTCAGCAACTTTTTCTTAGTCAATCGACCATCAAATCTCATATAACTTCAATTTTTAGAAAACTAAATGTTGATAATCGAATCAGTGCAATCAATTTTGCCCGCGAAAATAGATTACTTCTTAAGTAATTGCTCAAAGGCCTCTGACCAGATCTCCCATCTCCATTTTTCAACGACCCATTTACGACCATATCCACCCATAGTTTTGGAGGTCTCAGGATCGTTCAAGAAACTAATGACAGCTTTTGCTATTGCGACATCATCAACGCCGTTTACAACTACACCGCTTTTGCCTGGATCAACTGCATCTGGAGCACCTCCCGATGCACCTGCAATTACTGGAAGCCCGCAAGCACTTGCTTCCAAATAAGAAATTCCTAAGCCTTCAACCTCTAAACCCCAAAAGCGTGATCGAGATGGCATTGCAAAAAGATCTCCAACGCATATGTACTCTGGAAGTTGTTCATAACCAATGCGTCCAACAAAAGTTACATCATCTTTAATCTTCAACTGATTCACTCTTTTTACTAAATGTTCACGATAAGGACCTTCACCAACGATAAGAAGGTGAGCGTTCGGAACGGAGCTCAAGATTTCTGGCATCACCTCAATTAAGCGATCTTGACCCTTGCGATGAACTAACCGGGCAACACAGACAATAACTTTCTTTTCTGCAAGATTAAGTGATTCGCGCAGCTCTTTGGAGTTTCGTGGAGAAAAATGCTCTGTATCGATACCTGGAGCAATTTTTACCATGGCCAATTTTGCTTTTTGATCCAATGCGCGAGAGATCATTTGATGGGTGTACTCACCTAAATAAGTTAGTGAATCCACTCTCTTGCCAATTCTGCCTATAAGTAAATTGAAAGGAAATACCCTTGCCCACCAAACTTCATGCCCATGAGTTAGAGCAATTATTCGGAGTACACCAGCACGTTTGATTGAATGAGCTAGTAGTCCTAGCGGAGCAGCTGCACCAAAGGCCACAGTTTTAATGTTTTCAGATTTCACTAAATTCGAAACTCTGCGGGCTACCTGTGGGGTTGGCAATAAGATTTTCGATGAACCTCTAACAACTTTTACGCCGAACTTTCTTTCCCAGTTCGCATCATATTCCTGGGAGTTTTCCTGGGCCGATGTGTAAACAATCGTGCTTGCAAATGCTCTTCGTTGGATAAGTCCGATGATAAAGGTTTCAATGCCCCCAGCCCTCGGGCCAAAATCATTGGTGATAAATAGGACCTTATTGTTATCGCTCACCATATAGATAAGGCTAACTCCGAGAGGCCTGCAAGTTCAACTGGCTTTCATTAGTTTCCAATCGCATCTCTGCCAGAAGAGCCCCGGTTAGGTGATACTTATCCAATGAGTACGGTTGCAACTTTGGTGGTCGGCCAAGATGGCTCCACAACAAAGAATGCTAGTTCGGCAAATATCACCTCGAAAACAGATCGTGCAATTTTTTTGAATCGTCGACGTGGAGTGGATGTCATCATCATTGGCGGAAATACCGCTCGCAGCGAGCCTTACAAACGCACTCCTGCGCCGCTCATAGTCTGTTCGCGGGGTTCAATCAATCCGGTTCCAGAAAATCCAATTGCGCAGTTATGGAATTGCTCGCCTGGTGAAGCAGTTAATAAGGCCCGCGAACTCTTTGGTGAGAATATTCTTATTGAAGGCGGAGCAGCAATGATTGTGGATCTGGTCAATAGTGGAAAAATTGACCAACTTGAATTGAGTCTAACCCAGGTAACTGGCGGTGAGAACATTGTGGACTGGAAGCTTCTTTTATCTAAGTTTAAGAATGTAGAAATGAAGCAGATCGATGACACGCAATTCTATTCGGCTATTAACTAGAGGATTCTTTTATCAACTACTAAAAAGCTGAGATCAGAGATACGCCACTAACTGCTAATGCAATCCCGACGTATTGAACCTTATGGAGGCGCTCATTAAGAAATTTAAAGGCCAATAAAGCTGTCGCTATCGGATAAAGAGAGCCAAACACCATCGCGACTGAAATTAACCCCTTTGTAGTGGCCACTCCAAGCAATAGATTAGCCAGGAAATCTGCCGCTCCGATGAATATCAAGAGTGGTAGATCTTTTCTTCCAAATTTACCTGTGGTTCTAAATTTCAATGCAATTGAAATCGTAACGAAGAAAGTTGCACCACGCATTGAAACCATCGTTAATAAAGCACTTGATTCAGAACCAACGGCTATGAAAGTAAGTGAAAGTCCAAAACCTGCAGCTGCACCTAATGCAAGTAACAAAGGTTTGATCGGCATCCCCTGAGATAACTCCGGTCCACTTGCGCAAAACACACCAATAAGTGCGATGAACACGCCAACAGAGGCCAAAGTTGAAAGCACATCACCGGTTGCTAAGGCATAGGCAAGTGGAACAATTGCACTCATTGAACTTATTGGAGCAACTACTCCCATTCGTCCAGTAGATAACCCTTCATACAAACATGCAAGACCAATGTATCCTGCTAAACCTGCCAAGGCACCTGGAATTAAATAACCATCAAAACCAAATACTTTTCCCTGCCAATTTCCAGAGATTACAAGGATTAATAATCCAACAAATAATCCAATCACCTGAGAAAAGCCCAAGACTGCAAATGGATGATGCTTCTTACTCATTCGACCGGCGAAAAAATCGGCCGATCCCCATAACGCACTAGAGAGAAGCGCTAATAACGATGCCATAGTCAAAGCCTACCGCCCCGCCTCCCATGAAAACCTATCGGTAATCTTTATCCTTAGAACATGGATGCGAATGGGTTTGAGCGATTAATCGATCAGCTTCGCACCTTTACACCACGATCTGAAGTAATGCTTACAGAGGTACCTGCACCTCAAAAGTTAGCAACATATTCTTTTGCTTTTTCTGCCGATGTTTCTAATGGATTACTTGGCGAAAAAGAAGATGAAATTGCAAATGGTCGTTTTGTTTTATTGCATGAACCTGGCGGACAAGCAACATGGGATGGCGAATTTAGATGCGTGACATTTGTCAGCGCCGATGTTGATCCCATTATGCAAGAGGATCCACTACTTCCTGAAGTTGGCTGGAGTTGGTTTCTTGAATCTCTTGACAACAATGGTTGTTCCTATAACTCCCCCAGTGGCACAGTTACTCGAGTGACTAGTGCTTCCTTTGGAAAATTGTCGCCGCGTAAAAATGAAGCGGAGATAGAGATCCGTGCTTCATGGACACCGATAGTGAGTGCTCCGAGTTTAATTCTCGATCACATCGAAAGCTGGTGCAAATTAATCTGTGAAGTAGCGGGATTGCCTCCAATTCCTGAAGGAGTCTCTGCGATTACATCTAATCGCCGCAACTAAATATGAGTGAAGAGATTGTTGCGGTTCCATTACTTGCCCCTGCTGGCGGCACACCTGAACCCATAGATACTGATTCAGCTCTTGAGAGCGCCATTGAAGAGCTGCGCCTTGGAAGTGGAGCTTTTGCTGTTGATGCTGAGCGAGCCTCAGGATTTAGATATAGCGCTCGAGCCTATTTAATTCAGATAAAAAGAAATGGTGGTGGCCTTCACCTCATAGATCCCATTCCATTTGGAATTAATCACCCCACAATTTTGGAATTAAATGATCTACTAAATACAGATGAAGTAATTTTGCATGCCAGCACTCAAGATCTTCCCTGTCTTCGTGAAATTGGAATCAACCCCATTAAATTATTTGATACCGAACTTGCAGGCAGAATTGCAGGGTTGCCACGGGTTGGATTAGGACCACTTCTTGAATCTTTGATGGGTGTCTCCTTAGCTAAAGAGCACAGCGCCGCTGATTGGTCAGTACGTCCGCTTCCTGCAACTTGGCTGACATATGCGGCATTAGATGTTGAACTTTTGGTTGAACTCCGAGATCGAATGTATCAAATGTTATTGGAGAGCAAGAAACTTCCATGGGCTTTAGAAGAGTTTGCCTCAATTTTGGCCGCACCTCCCACAGCTCCACGAGTTGATCCATGGCGAAGAACCTCTGGAATGCACAAGATTAAGCGAAGAGATCAATTAGCTATTATTCGATCTTTATGGATTGCGCGCGACAAGATTGCAAGTCAAAGCGATATCGCACAGGGCAAACTTCTCAACGACAACGCAATTGTTGAGTTAGCCATGGCTGCTCCTGCCACGAAAAAAGAGTTTGAAAAAGCATTGCGGCCATTAGGGCTACGTGCTCGTTGGCTCGAGAACTTACCTTTATGGCTTGAAAGTATCGCATCGGCTGTTGCGCTGCCAGAACAAGAATGGCCACAAATGCGGACAAATGCAGATACCTTGCCGCCGATTAAATTATGGCGAGATAAATTCCCTGAAAAATATGCCCCACTTTCACATGCCCGTGTAGGCCTTGAAAAGATATCTGAAGAAAACAATATTCCTGTAGAAAACTTAATTACGCCAGAATTAGTTCGTCGAATTTGCTGGAGCCCTCCTGCGGGATCGACTGAAAATTTGCAGGTTGAGGCGGTTCAAACACAGCTTCTCTCTCTCGGTGCTCGCTCATGGCAGGTTAACTTGGTAGGACAGGCGATATCTGAGGCCCTGTTAGAAAAAGAGGCAGTTCCGGCTCCTGTAGAAGAAGAAGCACCCGTAAGCCCGGAGTGATTTACTCCACCCGACCTCGTTGATTTGGCATTGTCCAGAGACCTTACTCACGAGTAACATCTTCCCTATACCGCTAACAAGGGAAGTTTCATGACTCGCACCGTTGTCCTCGTTGATGCCGTCCGTACACCATTTGGAAAGGCCGGCGGAATGTACGCCGGAACGAGAGCTGACGATTTAATGGTTAGAGCAATCCGTGGTTTGCTAGATCGCAATCCCAAAGTAGATCGTTCAACAATTGAAGATGTTGCAATTGCTGCAGCAACTCAGACCGGTGATCAAGGTATGAACATTGGTCGAAGCACCGCGCTACTTTCAGGTCTTCCAAACACAGTTCCCGGATATTCAATTGATAGATGGTGCGCTGGTGCGATGACTGCAGTAACAACTATTGCAGGTGCAATTGCAATGGGAACTAATGAGTTAGCAATTGCTGGCGGAGTCGAGCACATGGGTAACCACCCAATTGGCGAAGGTCTAGATCCAAATCCTCGATATTTAGCTGAAAGAATTGTGGAACAAGATGCACTTGCCATGGGTGCAACTGCTGAGCGTTTGCATGATCGTTTCCCACAGTTAACAAAGCAACGCGCAGATCAATACGCACTTAACTCACAGATCAAAACTGCAAAGGCCTACAGCGAGGGAAAAATCCAAAGAGATTTAATTCCAACTGCAGCAAGAAATGCTGAACTTGGTTGGGGCGTTGCAACAGTAGATGAACCACCTCGTCCTCAAACAACGATGGAAGGCTTAGCTGGACTGAAAACTCCGTTTCGACCAGCTGGACGCGTTACACCTGGTAACTCTTCAGGGCTAAATGATGGTGCAACAGCAGCATTACTTGCTAGCGAAGAAAAAGCATTAGAGCTTGGTCTAACGATTAAAGCAAAACTTGTTACTTTTGCATTCGTAGGAGTAGAGCCAGAGATTATGGGATACGGACCCGTACCAGCAACGCTTAAAGCTTTAAAGCAGGCCGGATTAAAAATTGAAGATATCGGTGCATTTGAAGTTAATGAAGCTTTTGCAGTTCAAGTAATTGCCTTCTTAGATCACTTCGGAATTGCCGATGATGATCCTCGTGTAAATCCATATGGTGGTGCGATCGCTGTTGGTCACCCACTGGCCTCTTCAGGAGTTCGATTGATGCTCAACCTTGCGCGCACCTTCGAAGAAAAACCAGAGGTTCGATATGGCATTACAACGATGTGTATTGGTTTAGGCATGGGTGGCACCGTCATCTGGGAAAATCCACACTTCAAGGGAACTAAATAATTATGAGCACAAATATAACTTTGCCAGCAGGAGCGCCAGAAGAAGTTGTTACGCACGCACTTGTCCGTGATATTGATTTAGCCGCTTTTGGTGGAAAAGGCTCCTTAGCATTAATTACGCTAGATAATTCTTTGGATCACAACAGACCAAATACCTTCGGACCTCAATCACTGAGCGCTCTAGATGCTGCAATTTCTGATGCTATAGCCAGAAAGCCCGAAGCTATTGCCATCACTGGTAAGCCATTTATATTTGCAGCAGGTGCTGACCTTTCTGCTCTTGCATACTTAAATGATCACAACCAGGCAATGGCGATAGGAAAACTTGGACATGATGTTTTCCGCAGGTTAGGTGAATCAAATATTCCAACTTTTGCTTTCATTAATGGACTTGCACTGGGTGGTGGCCTTGAAGTTGGCCTTCATTGCCATTATCGAACACTTTCATCCACTGCATTTATCGCACTTCCTGAAGTCTTTCTGGGGCTAGTTCCAGGATGGGGCGGAGCGACAATCCTGCCTAAACTCATTGGACCAGAGCGCGCTGTTCAAGTAATCATGCTCAACGCCCTTAATAACAACACGATGTTGAAATCGAAAGATGCCCTCAAGCTCGGTGTTGTCGATGCAGTTTTTGATCCCGCAGATTATTTAGAACGTTCCATCGCATTTGCTGTTGGGGTTCTAAATGGAAGTACAAAAATCGATCGCCCTGATTACAGCAATGATCCAGCTTGGGATACAGCACTTGCTACAGGCAAAGCGGCGGCCCTGAAAAAATATGGTGGCGCCGAAATAGCATCTCCAACGAAAGCATTAGAGCTCATCGCTGCTGCAAGAAAAAGCGACTTGGGAACTGGTTTTGATGCTGAGGACAAAGTATTAGCTGACCTTGTTATGTCTGATCCACTCCGTTCATCTCTTTATGCATTCAACTTGATACAGAAAAAGCGGAAAAAAGTTGAGGGTGCACCTAAGCCTGCCCTAGCACGTAAGGTCGCAAAAGTTGGAGTAGTCGGTGCAGGTTTAATGGCATCCCAACTAGCGTTGCTCTTACTGAGAAATCTTAAGTGCCCAGTTGTCATGACTGATATTGATCAAGAACGAGCAGATAAAGGTGTTACTTGGGTTAAGAACGAACTCCAAAAATTGGTTGAGAAAAAGCGCATGAGCGCCGAATCTGCCGCCCGCCTTGCTCTTTTGATCTCAGGTTCTGCCGACCAAAAAACCTTTGCAAACTGTGATTTCATTATCGAAGCAATTTTCGAAGAGCTTTCTTTAAAGCAAGAACTGTTTAAGAAGCTAGAAAGTATCGTCTCCCCCGAGTGTGTACTTGCAACAAATACTTCTTCTCTATCTGTTGAAGCAATGACTCAAGGGTTAAAGAATCCAGAACGAGTCGTCGGATTCCACTTCTTTAATCCAGTCGCAGTAATGCCATTGCTAGAAGTTGCACGTACTTCAACTACAGATGATGCAACAACTGCCACCGCAATTGCAGTGGGTAAAGAGCTCAAGAAGACCATGATCATCTGTAAAGATGCTCCAGGCTTTGTTGTAAATCGACTCCTGACTCGATTTATGGGTGAAGTTACAGACGCTGTAGATGAAGGAACTCCTCCTGCAGTTGCAGATGCTGCCATGATGGAGATTGGATTCCCGATGTCTCCATTCCAGCTTCTAGACCTTGTTGGTCCAGGGGTTGCACTTCATGTGTCAGAGACTTTGCATAAAAATCTTGGACCTCGATATCGAATTTCACCAACTATGCAGCGCATGGTTAAAGAAAGTGTTCGAAACTTCTACATAAAAAATGAAGTTGGAACTTATTCACCAAATCCAGCAGCGGTAGCTCTTATAGAAAAAGGAAGTTCACCTTCAACGGCCGAACAAGTACGTGATCGCGCGCTGAAAGCGTTAGCCGAAGAAGCTAGATCCATGTTGGATGAGGGCGTTGTATCAACTCCTGCTGAAATTGATTTGTGCATGTTAATGGGTGCTGGTTGGCCTATGCATCTGGGTGGAATTCTGCCTTACCTTGATCGCGCGGGAATTAGTGAAGCCGTTTCAGGTAAGCGATTCCACGAAAAAGGTGTTGCATCTCTACCCGCTAAGAAATAGTTAGTTTTTACAGAAGTGAACGCAGAACGAACTGCATAATTCCACCGTGGCGGTAGTAATCAGCTTCTCCTGGCGTATCAATTCTGACTTTGGCGGAGAAACTCTTATCTCCTGCCGTTACGGTGAGCTCTTTAGGAACTCCACCAGTGTTGAGAGCCGTGATTCCAGAGATAGAGAAAACTTCAGATCCAGTTAATCCTAAAGAGGCAGCTGAGTCTCCCTTTTTAAACTCTAAGGGAAGCACGCCCATTCCAATGAGGTTGGAGCGGTGAATTCGTTCAAAGCTTTCTGCAATCACGACTCGCACGCCAAGTAGCGCAGTTCCTTTTGCAGCCCAATCGCGTGATGAACCAGATCCATATTCTTTCCCGGCAAGAATTACTAATGGAACTCCAGCGTTTTGATAGGCCATAGATGCATCGAAAATGGTCGTTTGTTCTCCACCGCTTAGGAAGTTGCGAGTAAATCCACCTTCTACGCCATCTAGCAAGAGATTCTTTAAACGAATATTTGCGAAAGTTCCACGGATCATAATTTCATGGTTTCCACGTCTTGATCCATAAGAGTTAAAGTCAACGCGATCAATGCCGTGTTCTGCAAGATAAATACCTGCAGGTGAATCCGCTTTAATGTTTCCAGCAGGAGAAATGTGATCGGTTGTTACTGAATCTCCCAAAATTGCTAGAACACGTGCGCCTGAGATATCTGTAACGGGGGTTGGTTGCTTAGGCATTCCATCAAAATATGGTGGCCTGCGAACATAGGTTGACTTTGCGTCCCACTCAAAAATCTTTCCAGTTGGCGTAGCAAGTGATTTCCATCGGTGATCGCCTTCAAAGACGGTTGCGTAATCTTTCTTAAACATCTCAGAAGAGATAGATGAATCGATAACGCTCTGAATCTCCTGAGGTGATGGCCAGATGTCCTTTAGATACACATCTTTTCCATCAGTGTCTTTACCCAAAGAGTCTTTTTCGAAGTCATGGTCCATGGTTCCGGCAATCGCATAGGCAACAACTAAAGGTGGGGATGCCAAGTAATTCATCTTCACCTCTGGGCTGATACGACCTTCAAAGTTTCGGTTACCCGAGAGCACGGCAGTTACAGCTAAATCACCTTCGTGGATAGCTTTACCAACTTCGATTGGCAATGGGCCAGAGTTTCCAATACATGTAACACAGCCATATCCGACTAAGTGGAAGCCAAGTGCCTGCATATATTGCGTTAAATCTGCACGATCGTAATAATCGGTAACAACTTTAGATCCTGGGGCAAGAGTTGTTTTAACCCAAGGCTTTGATTTTAATCCTTTTTCAACAGCCTTCTTAGCAAGTAATGCAGCACCGATCATGACTGAAGGGTTTGATGTATTTGTACAGGATGTAATTGATGCAATTACTACATCTCCATTTTTAACACGCGTTGATCCTGCTTTAACTTCACCCTTGTTTGTTTTCTCGCTCAAATATGTTGGTAATACCTTTTCGAAGGCCTCTTTTGAATCACTAAGTGCAATTCGATCCTGTGGTCTTTTTGGTCCAGAAATTGATGGAACAACAGTTGAAAGATCTAGTTCGACTACTTGTGAGAAGCGCGGTTCAACAGATGGGTCATGCCACATTCCCTGCTTTTTTGCATACTCTTGAACAAGTGCAATCTGCTCATCACTGCGTCCAGTTAAACGAAGATATCGAAGTGTTTCTTCATCTATTGGAAATATCGCACATGTTGATCCATATTCAGGGCTCATATTTCCGATTGTCGTGCGGTTAGCCATTGGAACAGAGGCAACACCAGAACCAAAGAACTCAACAAACTTTCCGACAACTCCAACCTTGCGCAAAATCTCTGTAATCGTTAGGGCCATGTCTGTTGCTGTAGTTCCTAGAGGAAGCTGACCCGTCAATTTAAATCCAACAACACTTGGAATGAGCATGGAAACTGGCTGACCCAAAAGTGCAGCTTCGGCCTCAATTCCGCCTACTCCCCACCCTAAAACACCAAGTCCATTAACCATTGTTGTGTGTGAATCTGTTCCTACAACTGTATCTGGATAAGCTCGCACAACTCCATCAACGGTTCGAATCATTACTACTCGAGCTAAATATTCAATGTTTACTTGATGGACGATTCCCGTTCCAGGAGGTACGACTTTGAACTCATCAAATGCACTCTGCCCCCAACGCAAAAACCTATAGCGTTCTTGGTTTCGCTCGTATTCAATATCTGTATTTTGTTCAAAAGAATCTTTGGTGCCAAATTTATCTGCAATAACCGAGTGATCAATAACTAGCTCTGCAGGAGCAAGCGGATTCACTTTTGCGGGATCGCCACCTAACTCAACGATTGCCTCACGCATTGTTGCAAGGTCTACCACGCATGGAACGCCCGTGAAATCCTGCATCACAACTCTTGCAGGGGTAAATTGAATCTCAGTATCAGGCTCTATAGATGGGTCCCAGTTTGCTAATGCCTTGATGTGTTCCTGCGTGATGTTTGCGCCATCTTCTGTTCGAAGTAAGTTTTCAAGCAATACTTTCAAACTAAAAGGTAGGTTGGCCGCGCCTTCGACCGCCGAGATATCAAAAATCTCAAAACTCTTACCCGCAACTTCCAAGTTTTTCTTTGCGTTAAAAGAGTTTTTGCTCACCCGGGCACCCCATGTTTTCTATGGCTTCAAGCCCTCAAGATACATCAGTCTGAGCATAGAGAGCAACACATTCGACGTGATGTGTCATTGGAAAGAGATCAAAAGCACGGATATTCATCAATGAAAAACTGTGATCTGCAAGATAAGCCGAATCTCGCGCAAGTGCTGCTGGATCACAGGCCACATAAATTATTGCTCGAGGACGCATTCGTGCTATTTGAGCAACAACTACTTTACCTGCTCCCTCTCTTGGTGGGTCCAAAATAATGACGTCGGGATTTGATATTCGGGGTAAATGTTTGGCAACATCACCAGTAATTACTTTTACATTCGAATATGAAGCGAAGTTTTTTGAAGCATCACTTGTCGCACTCTTACTGCCTTCTATGAGATCTACATGTCCACTTTCTCCAATAACCTCTAGAATTGCGGCGGTAAATAATCCAACGCCACCATATAGATCTAGAACATGTTCTCCTTGTCTGAAGTTGCCAAAATCCAGGACAGTGTTCGTTAATACCTCCGGTGCCATTTTGTGACTCTGCCAAAAAGATTCGTGACTAACTTCTAGCACCTTATTCAATACTTTTTCGTGAAGAACAGCTGGACCTTGCGTAATTCGGGCCTTCTCTTTAGCACCCGTACTTGCCAATGCAACTGTCCTCTCCCCTGTGTTGGAAGCGCTGACTTCAACCCGATAATCAGGCTTCAGAGCCTTTTGGGACAGTTCCGAAATACCTATTTCATCTATACAAATCAAACACTCCGTAACCGGGATTACAGTGTTCGATCGAGATTTATAGAAGCCTAGCTTTCCCTTGCTATCTGTCGTTGCAATAGCTCGTGTGCGCCATTTTGTCGTTTCGCTAATCTTTTCGACCTCAACTGCGATATCCATTTTTGCAATTCGAGCAAACTGTTCTGTGATCACCTGCGATTTTAATGTGCGTTGATATCCCTCGGAGATATGCTGAAAATCGCATCCTCCGCAACCATCTGGGCGAGAGAATGCACAAGGAGCAGTTACACGAAAATCAGATGGGGTTTTAACTGAAACAACATCTGCACGATTAAAGGTTTTCCCAATGCTTGTAAGTTCAACTGTGCACACTTCGCCAGGAATGGCATGGCGCACAAAAATTACCGCTCCATAGTGGCGGGCAATGAAGTGACCACCATGGGCAACTTTTTCAATTGTGACCTCGATACGGTCTCCAATTTTTAGGGTCGAACCCTGCTCTAATGCCATAGATACAAGCCTATGGGTGTAAGTTGTACCTTGTGCACGTAGTCATCATGGGTTGCGGTCGAGTTGGATCGTCTTTGGCCGCCGAATTAGAGGCGGCAGGTCATACGGTTGCAGTAATCGACCAAACTCGTGAAGCATTTCGACGTTTAGGCCCCGATTTTAAAGGACGCACAGTAACGGGAGTCGGATTTGACCGTGACAATTTAATTGAAGCAGGAATTCAAGATGCTGATGCATTTGCAGCTGTAAGCAATGGTGATAACTCGAATATTTTGGCAGCAAGAGTTGCCCGGGAAACCTATGGTGTGCAAAATGTTGTGGCACGAATTTACGATCCAGGAAGAGCTGAGATCTATCAACGTCTTGGAATTCCAACGGTTGCAACAGTTCTTTGGACAACTGACCAAATTCTGCGCCGTTTAACCCCCGAAGGATCACGATCCGAATGGCGTGATGCCACGGGAACTCTTCAACTCTATGAAGTAAATCCAAGCAAGGATTGGTATGGCCGGCCAGTATTGATCATCGATGAATTCACACCGGCGCGTGTTGCATTTATTACTCGCTTGGGAGAAGCGATAATTCCCGACACACACACGGTTTTGCAGGAAGGCGATCTAGTTCACGTCATGGTCACCGATGCAGATCTAAAGAGCACACTTGAAATTCTCTCTCAGACTCCGGAAGCAGAACGCTCATGAGAATTGCGATCGTGGGTGCAGGAAACGTAGGGCGTGCTATTGCGCGCGAACTTTTAGATAATGGTCATCAGGTTTTACTTATTGAAAAAGATCCAAAGGCGTTAAAGATTGAAAGTGTTCCCGATGCAGAATGGCTCATGGCCGATGCCTGCGAAATCACTTCCCTAGATGCTGCCCACCTTGATAACTGTCAGGTTTTAGTAGCAGCAACAGGTGACGACAAGGCAAATCTTGTAACTTCTCTACTTGGAAAAACAGAATATGGCGTACCTAGAGTGGTTGCAAGAATCAATCACCCAAAAAATGAATGGCTATTTGATTCATCATGGGGAATCGACGTCGCGGTATCTACTCCAAGAATTATTTCGGCCCTTGTAGAAGAGGCAGTAACAGTTGGAGATGTTGTTCGACTATTCTCATTTAGGAAAGGTCAGGCAAATCTTGTCGAATTAACTCTGCCAGATGGATCTGCCTGTATTGGAAAAACTGTAGATGAGATTGAACTGCCTGAGAATGCAGCGTTAGCTGCAATTGTTCGTGATGGCCAAGTAATTACTGCAAAAGCCCATGATGTATTTATTGCCGGAGATGAACTACTTTTTGTTGCCTCAGCTGAGGCAGAGATTCATATTAAAGCCTGCTTTATATCTTAATTTAAATCTTTCGTTTCTTTACCAACTGGCGGCTCAGATTTAATGATCAACCAAGAACCATATGCCGTAGCAAAAAATAACGGATAGCCCATAGCTAGGTTTACGGTACCTAACAAATTCACATTTCCACTCTTATAAATTGGGTACTGAACTGCAATACGTGAGAAGAACAAAGCTACCCACAACCAACTTGCCTTGATGTACATCTTCTTGCGACGTGGATTATTGCGCCATGTGAAGTTTTCCCCAAGTAATGGCCCTAGTACCAAACCCAAAATGGGCCATCCAACTAAGTTTGCTATGAGATAAACAGTTCCATAGCCCAAATTTGTCAGTAACTTTGGAATATAAAAATCTGATGCATTTCCACTTCGATTTGCAAAATAAGCACAGATCAATACTCCTATAACTCCTGAAATTGAGTGCTGAATCGTATCTTTACGCGCCAATCGCCAAATTGCAAGAATAATAGATAAAGATAGTGACGCCCAAATAGCGGTTCGCAGTTCTTGATTTATGTTAAAGACAACTAAAAAAACTACTGCCGGTAAGCCAGAATCAATTAAACCTTTTTTCCCACCCAAAGCATTAATTACATTCTCTCGGTCTTGACCATGCTGGCTCATGTGCGCCCCGTAGATCCAAAACCACCGGTGCCTCTGTCCGAACCCGGAAGTTGTTTAACCTCGGTAAACACTGCCCGCTCAACCTTTTGAATAACAAGCTGCGCAATGCGATCACCTTTTTTGAACGTTACAGATTCATTAGGATCGTGATTAATCAAAATACAGGAAAGCTCACCGCGATAGCCAGCATCAACTGTGCCCGGGGCGTTAACCATTGTTACACCATGTTTGATTGCAAGCCCCGAACGTGGGTGAACCAATGCAACGTATCCATCTGGCAAAGCAATTGAAATGCCAGTAGGTACAAGAGCGCGCTCTCCGGGCTTCAAAACTATATCTATACGAGTGGATATATCTGCGCCAGCATCACCTGGCTTGGAATAGGTAGGCATCGGAACGCTCGGATCCAGGCGAGTAATGAGAACTTCTACGCCTTTCATATTAAGGATTAATCTCGAAATTTGGGTCAACAAAAGTTAAAAGTTCAGGAGTTTTTGCTAACTCTTCAAAGTAACCATCTGGTGCATTGTTAATGAAATGCTCCATAGGGACAACAATAAAAAGAGCGGATGCGCGAACAGCAATTTCGCCTTGCGGAGAATTTAATCGACCAACTGCTGATGTATAAACTTTTCGACCGTGTTGTCCTGTTAT
Source organism: Bifidobacterium breve (assembly GCA_945883675.1). Lineage (GTDB taxonomy): Bacteria > Actinomycetota > Actinomycetes > Nanopelagicales > Nanopelagicaceae > Planktophila. Next base: position 4,369 of record CAMCYA010000007.1, on the reverse strand, counting down.
CTCTGCAGCAATATGCAAAGTAGTTCCGATTGGGACTGGAATCAGAAAATCTGTTTCAAGCCGACCTGTCACTGCCGGAGAGCGTATCAACCACATCAATTTACCTAAGGCTTCATCAAAAGCTAGTGAGAGCAAACCACCGTGAGCTAAACCTGGTGCTCCTTGGTGATTTTCTGTAACTGTAAAGGTTGCTGTGATGTTTGCGGCTTCTCCAGAGTATGCAACTAAATGCAAGCCTGTTGGATGAAGGTGTCCGCATCCAAAACAATGCCCAAAGTGTGAGGGGATTTTTGTTCCCACTGGTGGTGCAAGAGGGTGTCGATCTGGAATTATGGAACCTTCAGGTGGAACCGTGCTCGCTACTCTTGCCATAGGTAAAGATTACCGCCTCATTATCCGATACGGTAACTCCCATGCGATATCGAGAAGTGATACGTACGCCACTGTGGCTCTTGGCCATCATTTACTTCTTTTTCCTCTCACTAGTAATCTCTATTTGGGCAGCGCTAGGAAATAATTCAGGGATAGTCAGTCTAGTAGTACTTTCACTGACTTTGATAACAATCTACTTAAAAAGTGGGTTATCTATAGAAGTAGATGAGAATGAGCTTCGTGTTGGAGGAGCACATTTGCCCCGAGAATATTTTGGAAATATTGTGGCATTGGATAATCAGCAACTTCGGATAGTTCGCACTCGCGATGCCGATCCGGCCGCCTTTTTAGCAATTAGATTCTGGTCGCCTAAAGCGGTACAGGTTTATGTCAATGACGATAGAGATAAAACTCCATATTGGTTGATTTCAACTTCACAACCTGAAAAACTTCTTTCAGCTCTTAAATGCTAAAGATTTAGTTGCACTCTTTACAAACTGCTTTAGCGCCTTCACCTTTTGCCAATTGAGAAATGTGGTGCACTAAGAAACAGCGAGAGCAAGTAAATTCATTGACTTGCTTTGGTACCACTCGAACAGCTAACTCTTCTCCTGAAAGATCTGCACCAGGAAGTTCCAGATTTTCTGCTGCCTCTGCTTCATCAACATCGATCTGGCCAGATTGAGCATCGACGCGTTTTGCCTTTAACTCTTCAAGAGACTCCTCATGAAGTTCCTCATCGGTTTTTCTGGGTGTGTCGTAATCGGTTGCCATTGCTCTCACCACCTTTTCAATCCTAGGTCTATCTACGGATAACTCTCTGCGGGCGCATCATGGCGTATTTATCGCTTTCTAATTGCTACAACACGCCAAAAGCCCCTGTTATTCCTGCGTTCGACCAGAATTTTCGATTCTCTGGGCCAGGCTTGCATCCACGCGAGCGTGTATAGCCGTGCCCTCAGCAATATATTCTTCTTTGAAAATTTCGCCTGTCTCATGGATTGCGTGCACTAAATCCCCCCTGTCATAAGGAATCACTACGGAAACCTCAACTGAAGGGCGAGGTAATGAGTTTTCAATTGCATGAAGTAGACCCTCTACACCAAAACCAGTTCGAACTGAAAAGGCATAGCTATGTGGTTCCTTGCGCAAAATCTCCATAACAATGTTTGGGTCTGCAATATCAACTTTATTTATAGCAATGATCTCAGGTATGTCTTTGCCACCGATCTCATCAATTACTAAACGAACGGCCTTGATTTGCTCAAATGGATTTGGATGTGATCCATCTACTACATGAACAATTAAATCTGATTGAGAAACCTCTTCTAACGTTGACTTAAATGCGTCAATGAGTTGATGGGGTAAATGGCGAACGAAGCCAACCGTGTCACTCAAAGTATAGATACGACCATCACTTGTCTGCGTCTTTCGAACCGTAGGATCCAAAGTTGCAAAAAGGGCGTTCTCTACTAATACACCTGCATTTGTAAGTTTGTTAAGCAGTGATGATTTGCCCGCATTTGTATACCCTGCAATAGCAACCGAAGGAATGTTATTGCGACGGCGTTCTTGTCTTTTTGTATCACGGGCGGTTTTCATCTCAGCGATTTCACCGCGAAGTTTTGCCATCTTGTCACGAATTCTGCGACGATCTGTTTCAATCTTTGTTTCACCTGGGCCGCGGCCTCCAATACCGGCGCCGCCAGCTGCGCGACCACCAACTTGACGTGAAAGAGAATCACCCCAACCACGAAGTCTTGGAAGAAGGTATGCAATTTGTGCTAACTCGACTTGGGCTTTACCTTCTTTACTTTTTGCGTGCTGGGCAAAAATATCTAGAATTAATGCTGTTCGATCAACAACTTTAACCTTCAACTTATCTTCTAGTTGTCGCAACTGCGAAGGAGATAGTTCTCCATCACAAACAACGGTATCGGCTCCGGTTGAAACAACAACGTTCTTAAGTTCTATAACCTTTCCAGATCCGATATAGGTGGCAGGATCCGGTTTGTCTCGACGTTGAATTAAACCTTCAAGAACCTCTGAGCCAGCAGTTTCAGCCAAAGCCTTTAGCTCAGCCAAAGAATTTTCTGCATCAGCGACACTTCCTTCAGTCCAAACTCCGACAAGCACAACTCTTTCTAGTTGTAACTGTCGGTACTCCGCATCAGAAATATCCTGAAGTTCGGTTGAAAAACCTTTGACCCGACGCAACGCATTTCGTTCGGATAGTTCTTGGGAGAGATCGATCGTTTCATCTTCTTCCGCAGCATCAAACTCTGCAGCTACTCGGGCACTTTCTTGGAGAAGTTTTTCAAACTCATCATCAGACTTTCTACCTACATCCATATTTAGCTCATTGTCTGTCTTCTTGCCAGAACCTTTACTCAATGAGAAACCTAGAAATATCTACATCTTTGACTAAGACAGCAGGCCCAATCAATGTGGCATTAGAGTGTCCATCGATTGAGACTTCTAAGCGCCCACCGGGAGGATTGATAATCCAGGTTGCAGGCAACTTTCCCTTGGTATGAATCGTGGCCGCTAGAGCTACTGCACATGTTCCTGTTCCACAAGATTGAGTTTCGCCTGATCCTCTTTCATAAACTCGCATTGAAATCTCATTTTCACCTGTGATTTGTACGAACTCAACATTTACTCCCTCAGGATAAGAACCTTTGGGGCGAACTACAGGGGATTCAAGTAACTCCCCCACTTGATTGATGTCCTCTACAAATACAACGGCATGTGGATTACCGACGCTGATGTTATAACCGTTCCACATTTGTCCATTCGCTCCCGCGGTAATACTTTCACCTTCATCAGTCACTTGTCCCATGTTCACGGAAATATCATCCTTTAACGGTACGCGAAGATGTTTAACTCCATCTCGAGTATCAATTGCAAAAATACCCTCAGGTTGATGTCCACGTTCGACTAGATAACGCGCCATTACTCGTATTCCGTTTCCACACATCTCAGCCAGAGAGCCGTCAGCATTGCGGTAATCCATAAACCATTTTTCATTTCTTTTAACCATTCGAATGAGCCCATCGGCTCCAATTCCATCAACTCGATCGCAGATTGCAGCAGTCTGCGCAGTAGTTATTGAATGCTCATCCAAGGGATCAAAGACCAGAACAAAGTCGTTGTGTGTTCCATGTCCATATGTAGCTATCATGTCTAGGAGTTTAACGAACTAAGAATGCGTTCGATTCGATTTTGTATAGGTGAGATCCAATTAATACGCTCATCACGCGAAAACCAGGTCTCTTGTCGGCGTGCATATTGGCGAGTTGCACGCTTAGTTTCATCAATTGCCTCTTCTTCGGAAATCTTTCCCTCTTTGAAGGCAATCACCTGTGAATATCCCAAAGCTTTTTGAGCAGTTTTTCCTTGAGTAATTCCCGATTCAATCAATTTCTCTACTTCGGCAACCAATCCAGCCTTCCACATTCGATCGACGCGTGAAGAGATCACATCGCTTAGAATTTCGCGATCCGTAACCAGTCCAAACTGGAGGGCATTTGGATACTTCGTGCTTTCTTTTCGTGGCAGATTTGCAGTAAATGGTTGACCTGTTATCTCTATAACTTCTAGCGCTCGAATAACTCTACGAGAGTTTGCTCGATCTATTGCCAGCGCTGCAGCGGGATCCGATTTTTCTAATCGCTCAAATAACGGTCCGATTCCTTTAGTTGCATACTCGAGCTCTAACGCTGCTCGAACTACAGGATCTGTATCTGGAAAATTCAGGTCGTCTAGAATCGCTTTTATATAAAGTCCAGTTCCACCAACAATAATTACGCTTTTATCCCGGGAGTGAATTTCAGAGATTTTTTCACGGGCTTTTTCCTGATACCAAGCAACATTTGCATCCTCTGTAACATTTAGTAGATCCATTAAATGATGCGGTATTCCCTGTCTTTCTTCAACGTTTATCTTTGCAGTACCAATATCCATACCTTTGTATAGCTGCATGGAATCTGCATTG
>CAMCYA010000006.1 GCA_945883675.1 Bifidobacterium breve | reverse complement strand
TAACGTTACTGCTGAAGTGACTCCGCATCACCTTTTGCTTACCGACGATCGTGCTACTTCTTACGACCCAATCTTTAAAGTGAATCCACCGCTACGAACTAGCGATGATGTGCATGCCCTGCGCGAAGCGTTAGCTGAAGGGATCATTGACATTGTTGCAACAGATCACGCGCCGCATCCGGTTGAGTCTAAAGAATGCGAATGGCAAGAAGCATCTTTTGGCATGTTGGGGTTAGAAACTGCACTCTCCATTGTGCAAAAAACTATGGTGGACAGCAATCTTATGAGCTGGGAGCAGGTTGCTGACCGTATGTCATCGGCTCCTGCCCGAATAGGTGGGTATAAGAATCAGGGTCAAGAGATTGCGGTTGGCTCGGTGGCAAACCTTGTTGTGATTGATGCCTCTAAAAATTGGCAAGTGGACCGTGATTTAACTATGTCAAAGGCTACAAATACTCCCTACCATGGGCTCATCCTTCCTGGAGTAGTTACGCATACTTTCTACAAAGGTCACACAACCGTAATTGATTCAATTGTCCAAAAGATTGGAGATGTGCAATGACCAATGCATATCTAGTCTTTGATGACGGTCGAATATTTGAAGGTCAAAGTTGGGCAGCCACGGGAAAAACTTTTGGTGAGGCGGTTTTCCAAACTGGAATGACTGGGTATCAGGAAACGTTGACTGATCCTTCATATCGAAAACAGATTGTGATCATGACTGCGCCACATATCGGTAACACTGGGGTGAATAAGGAGGATAACGAGTCTGAAAAGATTTGGGTTGCAGGTTTTGTTGTGCGCAATCCGTCCTCGCTTTCATCTAATTGGCGGTCATACCAAAGCTTAGAATCAGAATTGATCGAGCAAGAAGTTATTGGGATTCAAGGGGTCGATACTCGCGCAATCACCCGGCATATACGAGATCGAGGGGCGATGCGCGTTGGAATCTTCTCCGATTTAAATCTTTCTCGCGAAGAGATGGTTGTGGAGGTTCGAAAGATTCCGGCAATGGCGGGATCAAATTTGGTTGAAGATGTTTCGACTAAGAAAAGCTATATTGTTGAACCGATCGGAGCTAAACGCTTCGTTATTGCTGCATTGGATTTAGGAATCAAGAAAGCCACACCAAAGGCTCTTGCAGAGCGTGGAGTTCAAGTTCATGTGCTGCCATTTAACTCCACGGTTGAACAGATTCTTTCAATCAAACCAGATGGTGTATTTCTTTCAAACGGTCCTGGGGATCCCTCAACTATGGGAGATGTCGTGGAAACGGTGCGCGCGCTGTTACTTGAGGAGATTCCGATCTTTGGAATATGTTTTGGTCATCAAATACTTGGCAGAGCACTTGGTTTTGAAACTTACAAGCTGGCTTTTGGCCATCGCGGCATTAACCAACCAGTTATGGACAAGGTCTCAGGAAAAGTTGAAATCACGGCTCACAATCACGGCTTTGCAGTGCAAGCTCCGATTGATATGGAGTTTTCTACCGTTTATGGTCGCGGGGAAGTAACTCACTTCTGTCTAAATGATGGTGTTGTTGAAGGTCTAGCTTTATTAGAACGTCCAGCATTTTCTGTGCAGTATCACCCTGAGGCTGCAGCAGGTCCTCACGATGCTGCTTACCTTTTTGATCGCTTCGTTGAATTGATGATGAAATCGAAGCAGGTGATTGCGTAATGCCTTTAGATCCATCTATTAAATCGGTTTTGGTTATCGGTTCAGGTCCAATTGTGATTGGACAAGCATGCGAGTTTGATTACTCTGGAACTCAAGCATGCCGCGTACTTAGAGCCGAAGGTATCCGAGTAATTCTTATTAACTCTAATCCTGCAACGATAATGACAGACCCAGAGTTTGCAGATGCAACTTTCATCGAACCGATTACTCCGGAGATTATTGAAAAGATAATTGTCCAGGAAAAGCCCGATGCGGTGCTAGCCACTCTTGGTGGCCAAACTGCACTTAATGCGGCGATAGCACTCTTTGAGCGTGGAACGCTTTCCAAGTACGGAACGCGTCTGATTGGCGCCGATGTGGAAGCAATACACCGTGGCGAGAATCGAGAATTGTTTAGAGAGATAGTAGAAAAGGTTGGCGGAGAGTCCGCAAAATCGAGAATCTGTCACACCATGGAACAAATAATTGCTGCAGTGGCGGAGTTAAATTACCCAGTTGTTGTACGACCATCTTTTACTATGGGTGGGCTTGGCTCTGGGATCGCCTTTGATGAGCCTGAGCTACGACAAATTGCTGGGGCTGGATTAAGACATAGTCCGACCTCTGAAGTCTTATTGGAAGAGTCAATAATCGGCTGGAAAGAGTACGAGTTAGAGGTAATGCGTGATCACAAAGACAATGTTGTGATTGTCTGTTCTATTGAAAATTTAGATCCAATGGGAGTCCATACGGGCGATTCAATCACAGTAGCACCAGCCATGACATTAACAGATCTTGAGTATCAAAAACTGCGTGATTTATCAATCGAAATTATTCGAGAAGTTGGGGTCGAAACCGGAGGCTGCAATATTCAATATGCAGTCAACCCTGCAAATGGTCGAATAATTGTTATTGAAATGAATCCGCGAGTATCTAGATCCAGCGCGCTGGCCTCAAAGGCAACGGGTTTTCCAATAGCTAAGATTGCAACCAAGCTTGCGATCGGTTACACGCTAGATGAGATTCAAAACGATATTACTAAAGTAACCCCAGCCTCATTTGAACCAACCTTAGATTATGTAGTGGTTAAAGTTCCTCGCTTTGCTTTTGAAAAATTTGCTGATGCCGACCCTAGATTAACAACGACGATGAAAAGCGTTGGCGAGGCGATGGCGATAGGACGCTCGTTCTCGGAGGCTCTCATGAAGGCCTTAAGATCTTTGGAGCGCAAAGAAGCGATCTTCAGTTGGCCAGCAGTTTCAAATGTTGAGCTTAAGGATCTGATCTCAGCAATGAAAACTCCAACAGAATACAGGCTGCAACAAGTGCAAAAGGCTATGTGGGCCGGTGCAACAATTGAAGAGATTCATGCTGCGACAAAAATAGATCCTTGGTATTTACATCAGATTAAGCTCATTAATGAGCAAGCGCGTTTGATAGCTCAACCAGGCGAGTTTACAGAACGGTTATTGCGTAAAGCCAAGAACGATGGTTTCTCGGATGCGCAAATTGGCTCTCTACGAAATACTTCAGAGGAAGAAATTAGAAGCTTGCGCCATCGATTATCTGTTCGGCCGGTTTACAAAACAGTCGACACATGTGCCGCAGAGTTTGAGGCTTTCACTCCCTACTTCTATTCAAGTTATGAAGAAGAGAATGAAGTTGGACTACGCACCAATCCTGCCGTAATTATTCTTGGCAGTGGTCCAAATCGAATTGGACAAGGAATTGAGTTTGACTATTCATGTGTTCATGCCTCGTTTGCACTACGCGATGCTGGCTATGACACGATTATGATTAACTGTAATCCTGAAACAGTTTCTACCGACTATGACACTAGTAGTCGTTTATATTTTGAGCCCTTAACACTTGAAGATGTTCTCGAAGTTATTCATGCAGAAACTCAGGCAGGCCCAGTTTTAGGTGTCATAACTCAACTAGGAGGTCAAACACCCCTTGGGTTGGCTGCGGCTTTGAAGGCTAATGGAGTGACAATTCTTGGCACCTCTCCAGAAGCAATCAACTTGGCCGAAGAACGTGGTGCGTTTGGAAAAGTTCTTCAAGAACAATCACTAAAGGCCCCGCAATTTGGAATGGCATCAACCCAGTTGGAGGCTCAATCCATTGCTCAAAATATTGGCTATCCAGTACTTGTTCGTCCCTCCTTTGTATTAGGGGGACGAGGTATGGAGATTGTTTATGATGATGATTCATTGGCTGGATTTATTACACGTGCGACGCAAATTACACCTGATCATCCGGTTCTCGTCGACCGCTTTTTAGATAATGCGATTGAAATAGATGTAGACGCACTTTATGATGGAAATGAACTCTTTTTGGGTGGAATCATGGAACATATTGAGGAAGCAGGAGTACACAGCGGCGATAGTGCCTGCGTCTTGCCATCATTAACGATTACATCAGATCAAAGGAAAGAGATACGAGTAGCTACAGAGAAAATTGCTTCAGGTGTTGGAGTAAGGGGCTTGATAAATATTCAGTTCGCTATAGAACACAAAGTTCTCTATGTATTGGAGGCTAATCCTCGTGCTTCCCGTACCGTACCGTTTGTTAGTAAAGCCACTGGAGTCGCACTTGCTAAAGCTGCAGCGATGATTTCGGTTGGAAAATCTATCTCCCAGCTTCGTAGTTTGGGTATGTTGCCGACCAAAGGTGATGGTGAAACGCATGGCATTTCAGTAAAAGAGGCTGTCTTGCCCTGGAATCGATTCCGAAGAACTGATGGGAGAGGAGTAGATGCAGTACTCGGACCCGAAATGAGGTCGACGGGTGAAGTAATGGGTATTGCTCCAACATTTGGAGAGAGTTACGCCAAATCTCAGATCGCATCGTTTGGGCCGTTACCAAAATCAGGAACCGTCTTCATTTCACTGGCCGATAAAGATAAGGCCTCAGGAATTGAACCCTCAAAAGGTTTTGCTGCATTAGGTTTTCGAATTCTAGCTACAGATGGCACAGCCCAGTATCTTCGAACAAGGGGATTGACTCCAACAACGGTGCGTAAGAATTCTGAGGGTACAGGCCCTTTAGGTGAGAAAACGATAGTTGAGATGATGAATAACGGAGAGATTGATCTAGTGATAAATACGCCAGTTGGACGCGGCACCCGTGAAGACGGATGGGCTATTCGTACTGCTGCTATCCAACGATCAATTCCATGTATAACAACCATCGCTGGTTTTAGTGCTGCCGTGCAGGGAATTAGATTTCTTCAAGGATCCACATTAAGTATTAAGTCTTTACAGAAGTGGTTGGCGTAAGTGAGCCCAATAAATAAAAACGCCAAACAGGTATTGGCTCCCATAACATCAAATAAACGTGTGGGTATTTATCATCAAATCATCGTAAACATTGGTGATCTTGCGCAAAAATGCAAGCCAGGCAACTTTGTAGCAATAAAGGTTGGCGGGGATAACTCCGCACTTGTGTTGAGACGCGCTTTTGCAATTTCGAGAGTTTCTACCTCTTCTGCTTCAGGCGGAACAATGGAGTTAATCGTCGCACCTCATGGCCAGGGAAGCACATGGCTGTGTAATCGAGTCGAAGGGGATTTGATTGACATCGTTGTCCCGTTAGGAACTGCATTTGGAGTTCCCACGGAGCCTGTGCCAGTTTTGTTAGTTGGCGGTGGTTATGGTTCTGCTCCTCTTTTTGGTTTAGCTGAGGTTTTAAACGCGCGTGGATCTAAGGTGGACATGATCTTGGGAGCAAGCACATCCTCAAATATCTATGCTCCTATGGAAGGCAAGCGTGCAGTCAATACGATGCGCATCTATACAGAAGATGGTTCGGCCGGACAAACTGGTCGCGTTACAGATCATTTATATGAACAAATTAAGGATCTCAAGGTCGCAGTGGTTTATTCATGCGGTCCTATGCCAATGCTTTCGGCCATTACAACGATCACAAAAGCGCTAGATGTTGTTCATCAATGTTCTGTAGAAGAGTCCATGGCCTGCGGAATAGGAATATGTATGACGTGCGTTTTACCTGTTGAAGGTGAAGATGGCTCTATCTCAATGTTGCGATCGTGCATCGATGGGCCAGTTATGGACGGATCATTAGTAAGTTGGAAACAGGTTGGTAAAACTCTATGACAGCTATTGATTTTTCCACGACAATTGGCAACGCATGGTTTCCTGCGCCAACATTTACGGCAAGTGGATGCGCTAGTTCTGGGCGAGAGTTGGCTCAATTTTTTCCACTGCGAGAGATGGGTGGAGTAGTTACCAAGTCTGTTATGTCTCGAGTGCGTCTAGGTCGTCCGACTCCTCGAATGGCGGAAACGCCAAGTGGCATGCTTAATTCAATTGGGTTGCAGGGACCAGGAATCGATGCATTCTTGGCGCAAGACGTTCCCTATCTTGTTGAGCAAAAAGCTAGAGTTATTGTTTCCATAGCTGGCGAAACCGTAGAAGAGTATTCAACTCTCGCAAGAAAGTTACGATCTGTATCAGGTATCAGTGCCGTTGAAGTTAACATTTCTTGTCCCAATGTAGAAAACCGTGGTCTTGTTTTCGCGTGTGACCCAGATGCCTCTCGTCGTGTAATCGATGGCGTACGAAGAACACTTGGAGGGGAGCTACCAATAATTGCCAAACTTTCACCAGATGTGACGGATCTAGTTTCGATAGCACGCGGTGTAGTAGATGCAGGCGCCGATGGTTTGGCGCTGATCAATACGGTTCTAGGAATGGTTATAGATGTAAACACAATGCGTCCTCAACTCGGTGGAAAAACCGGTGGACTCTCTGGACCTGCGATCAGACCCATAGCAGTTCGCGCGGTTTACCAGGTTCATGCTGCTTTACCGAAAACACCGATACTTGGTATGGGTGGTATTGCAAATGGAAAAGATGCCTTTGAAATGATTTTGGCAGGTGCAAGTGGTGTTTCCATTGGTACTGCCAGTTTTGGAAATCCGACGGCGATTATGTCGATCCAAAGTGAGTTAAAACAGATGCTCATTGATCGCGGATTTAAGTCACTCAAGGATGCTGTTGGTTATGCCCATCGAGTGGAAGAAGTGTCAAATGAGTAAGGCACCCATTGTTCTTGCAGTTGATACCCCCGAGCTAAAAACTGCCGTTGAGTGGGTGAAAGCAACACATGGTTTGATTTCGGTCTACAAGTTAGGTCTTGAGTTTTTCTTATCGTTTGGCAGTTCTGGTGTCAGAGCAATTCAGGAAGAGACGGATTCGGCGATTTTTCTAGATTTAAAACTCCATGACATCCCGCACACAGTAAGTGGAGCAACGAAAGCCATTGCTAATTTGGCACCAAAATATTTAACGGTTCACGCATCTGGGGGAGCAGCGATGATTCGGGCAGCAGCCGATGCAATCCCGGATAGTTTCATTACAGGTGTCACAATTCTGACTTCTTTAGGCGATAGTGATGTTAAATCAATTGGCTATGAAGAACCTGCTTTAGAAAGTGCTGTTCGTCTTGCAAAGTTAGCTGTGGCATCTGGTGCACGCGCAATTGTTTGCTCACCTCTAGAGATCACGGCAATTCGAAAGGCAATAGGTTCGGAGATCATAATCATCACTCCAGGTGTAAGACCTGCGGGAGCAACCAAAGTTGATGATCAAGTTCGAACAATGACACCTGGTGATGCAATCTCAGCCGGTGCCTCATTGGTCGTAATTGGTCGTCCGATCACCCAAAATTGGATGAAGGGAAGTTCGGCTATGAGAGAGGCTGCCGCAGAGATTTCCGCTCAACTTTTGATTAGCGAGTAAGTTTCTCCTATGGCGCTACCTCCACGTTTAACCGACGAACAGCGTTTGAGGGCCTTAGAAAAAGCTGCCAGTTCTAGAAAACGTAGAGCTTTCGTGAAGTCTGAACTAAAACAGGGGGCTTTGGACATCGAGGCTATCTTAGAGCTATCAAAGACAGACGACGCAGTTGCCAATATGAGGGTTCGTGAACTTCTCGAATCCTTGTCCGGAGTCGGTAAAGTACGGGCATTAACATTGATGGAGCGTCTGGAAATTTCTCCAACGCGTCGAGTAAAAGGTCTGGGAAGACATCAGATAACACAGATTAGAAATGAGTTTATGAAATCCGCACACGCTATAACCCCCGGCAAACTTCTGGTTCTTTCCGGGCCAGGTGGCGTTGGAAAGAGTACGGTTGCAAAAAAGCTCCGCGAGGTTGGTGATTTTTGGGTCAGCGTTAGTTACACCACGCGAGAACCGCGTGTTAATGAAATAGATGGTCGAGATTACAATTTCGTTTCACATGAGGTCTTTCAAACCATGATTAACAACGGTGAATTTCTAGAATGGGCTGAATTCGCGGGTAACAGATATGGAACGACTCAAGATAAAGTTGAGCAGGCCTTACTGCTTGGAAAGAACGTTCTGCTTGAAATAGAAATTGACGGCGCTAAACAGGTTAAGGCACATTTACCTAAATCAATCCTTGTTTTTCTAGAGCCGCCGTCTTGGGAAGAACTTGTTGCTCGATTAGAGGGCCGGGGGACAGATGATGAAGTTCGTCGAGCACATAGGCTTGAATTAGCACAGGCAGAGCTAGAGGCTGCCTCGTCCTTTGATGTTGTCCTGATAAATGATGAGGTCGAGGGTGTAGTAAGGAAACTGATAGAGTTGGCCTCCTAACTCTTTGATGAAGCGGAGATACACATGGATGGCATAACTAATCCTCCAATTGACGAACTACTAGATAAGAGTGGTTCTAAGTACAGCCTGGTTTTGTATGCTGCCAAGCGCGCTCGTCAAATTAATGCCTATTACTCTCAGCTAGGCGAAGGCCTGCTTGAGTACGTTGGTCCATTGGTTGAAACTCATGTTCACGAGAAGCCACTTTCTATCGCACTTCGTGAAATCAATGAAGGTTTACTTACAATCGAAAATCTAGAACCGACTGCATAAACTATTTTTAGTTTCAAGGATCAGACATGTCCCAAATCGGTCCAGAGATTGTTTTAGGTGTTGGTGGCGGGATTGCCGCATACAAATCATGTGAGCTACTTCGCCGACTTCAGGATCGCGGTTATCAGGTAACAGTTGTACCGACTCCTTCATCACTTAATTTTGTGGGTAAGGCAACTTGGGAAGCTCTGTCGGGTCGTCCGGTTAGTGCTGAGGTTTGGGAAAATGTTCATCTCGTTCCTCATATATCGCTAGCTGATAAGGCAAAGTTTTTTATCATCGCACCAGCCACTGCCGATTTGGTTGCAAGAGTTGCTGCCGGAAGGGCCGATGATCTTTTAACGAATTTGGTTTTAGCTTCAGATGTTCCAAAGTTATTAATTCCTGCCATGCATCCATCAATGTGGCTAGATCCAGCAACGGTAGCCAATGTGCAAATTCTTCGAAGTAGGGGCTTTAAAGTAATGGAGCCAGATGTTGGTCGCCTAACTGGAAGCGATTCAGGACCAGGACGCTTCCCAGAGACTGCGGCCATCGTGCATGAGTTCGACCAGTTGACAGGAAATGTTTCCGATCTAGTTGGTAAACGAATTCTTGTAACAGCAGGAGGTACTCGTGAAAACATAGACCCTGTTCGCTTTATTGGAAATAGATCCTCTGGAAAACAGGGCATTGCAATTGCCAATGCAGCTAAAAGAAGAGGGGCAGACGTTCATTTAATCGCTGCAAATGTTGATGAAGGCCAGGTAATGGGAATAGAAACGACCCATGTTTTCACTTCGCAAGAGATGCATGATGCACTTCTGGATAAGTTTCCAGGATGTGACATTCTCTTCATGAGTGCCGCCGTTGCTGATGCTAAACCCAAATCAATCTCGATAGACAAGATCAAGAAGGCGATGTTAGGCAGCATTGAACTTGTTCCTAATGTGGATCTTTTAGCTGACATTAGCAAGGGTAAAACTAATCAGATAATTGTTGGGTTTGCTGCTGAAACAAAGGACCATCTTTCAGAAGCTCGCAGGAAACTTGAGAGCAAAGGCATGGATGTAATTTATGTCAACGATGTTTCAGGTGGGGCTGTTTTTGGCAAAGATGAGACTATGGGTACGATACTCACACGCAATGATGCGGATATAGCGGTCAAGGAAACCTCCAAGGACGCTCTCGGTAATCTACTCCTTGATCAAGCCATCCGGCAGTTAGGTTGAAAATGTCAAAACGACTTTTTACATCAGAATCAGTTACCGAAGGACATCCAGATAAAATTGCAGATGCGATATCTGATGCTGTTCTAGATTCGCTGATATCTCAAGATAAAACAAGTCGCGTGGCAGTTGAAACGTTGATAACTACCGGACAGGTTCACGTAGCTGGTGAAGTGACAACTAATGGCTACGCCGATGTAATGGGAATTGTACGAGACACAGTATTAGATATTGGGTATGACTCTTCCGACAAGGGATTTGATGGGAATTCTTGCGGTGTTTCGATCTCTATTGGTCAACAATCACAAGATATTGCAGCCGGTATCGATGATGCCTATGAGCACAGAGTCTCTGCCGCAGTCGATCCGTTGGATCTTCAAGGCGCTGGAGATCAGGGTTTGATGTTTGGTTATGCCTGCGATGACACTAAAGAATTAATGCCGCTTCCAATCTGGTTAGCACACGCTCTAGCTGCTCAGTTAACAAAGGTTAGAAAGTCTGGAGATCTGGCTTACCTTAGACCTGACGGCAAAACACAGGTAACTATTGAATATGAAGGTGATACTGCAGTTGCTATTGATACCGTTGTTATCTCAAGTCAGCATTCAGAAAGTGTGGATGTAGTAAAGAAACTCACACCAGAGATTATTGAGCACGTTATCGACCCGATACTCAAACTGATAGATCTTCCAAAGAGTAATTTGCGGACGCTTATCAATCCGACGGGACGTTTTGTAATCGGTGGCCCAATGGGTGATGCAGGTTTGACTGGTAGAAAAATTATCGTTGATACTTACGGTGGCATGGCTCGACACGGAGGTGGCGCATTTAGTGGTAAGGATCCATCAAAGGTAGATCGCTCGGCCGCTTATGCCATGCGTTGGGTCGCTAAGAATGTTGTTGCGGCTGGCTTGGCTAAAAGATGTGAAGTTCAGGTTGCATATGCGATTGGCAAAGCCCAGCCGGTTGGAGTTTTTGTTGAAACTTTTGGGACCGAAACTGTTCCTGTTTTAAAGATACAGGACGCTGTTCTTTCGACATTTGATTTACGTCCTGCGGCAATCATTAGAGATTTGGAATTACTGCGTCCTATCTATTCGCTAACGAGTGCCTACGGACACTTCGGACGCGAACTTCCAGAGTTTGCTTGGGAGCGCACGGATCGAACTTCTGCTCTTCAAAATGCAATTAAATAGATAGAAATACTTGTGGCAACTTCGAGGCTTTTTCGTTTAAGAGCCGAAGTTGCTGCAATGCCTTCTGGCCCTAAAGCCTCTTCGCTAGCATATGTCAAAGTTCGAGTTGATACCGGCGTTTTTCATCTTGATGAACTCTATGACTACTGTGTTCCTGAGAAGTTCTCCAATTTAGCTGCTGTTGGAATTCGAATTCAAATACCTTTTGGTAGCAATGAGGTTGAAGGAATTATCGTTGAACGCGTTGAACAACCAGAACGATCAGGAACGATTAAGTTCATCACTAAAATTCTTTCGCCATATCCAGTCGCAACAGAAGCTTCCCTTAAGTTATTCGAGGAGATTGCGCGCGATTACGCTTGTAATCCGTGGGATGTTATTCGCTCAGCCATCCCGCCCAGAGTCGCCTCTGTAGACAAGACACCGGCCACTCAAGAGCTTTCAGTAGAAAATCGAGAGCAGCCCAAGAAGTCAGCAAGACTTCGTGATTTGAAGAAAGTTAAATCCCGTTTCATACAGTTGGCTCCTGCCATCGATGCTCCGGAGCAGGTGGCATCTATGGCAGAGAATCTTCTTGCTAAAGGATCTGTGCTAATCGTCGCTCCAGATGAGAGCGATGTTGATCAAATCATTAATCACCTTGTTACAGCGAAAACCTGTGTGTTAAAACTCACCGCATCAATGTCGCGTGAAGAAAGATATTCAAACTTTCTCAATTGCCTGAGTGATAATAAAAAAATAGTTGTTGGGACGCGAAGCTCCGTTTTTGCGCCCGTATCCGAACTTTCAACAATAATCATCTTTAAAGAATCTTCGCCTGAGCATTACGAGATTAGATCCCCAGGCTGGAATAGCAAGGATGTAGCTAAAAAACGTTGCATGTTGGAAAATTTGGAACTGATTACGGTTGGCTACTGCCCATCAGTGCAAATGGCTCATGCAATTGATGAAGGAACAGTCGAATTTGAACCCCACCAATTACCTGTGGTTGTCAACGCCTTCAACCCAGATCATGGAACACTCTTGCCTGGAAGGATCTTTTCTGAGATAAGAAAAGCACTTAAGAATGGTCCGGTTCTTTTCTTCGCGGCAAGAAAAGGTTATGGAAATGCACTCCTGTGTGCACAGTGCAGAAATATTGCTCAATGCGATTGTGGTGGTCGGTTACAGGTTGGTGGCCGATCAATTCCACCAATGTGTGTGCATTGTGGGAAAACCTTTAAGGAGTGGAGATGCGGTTTTTGTAAGGGGAGTTCGCAGTATCTAGCGGGTCGTGGAATTGAAAGAGCTTCAGAAGAGCTCTCTCGAGCATTTCCTGGAATCCCTGTGATTATCTCAGCCGGGGATGTAATCAAAGATCGTGTTGAAGCAAAACCTTCATTAGTTCTTTCAACACCAGGGGCGCAGCCAAGAGTTACCGGTGGTTACGCCGCCGTGGTTATTTTGGATGCAATTAGATTGTTTTCACATACCGATATCCGCACGCCGGAACGAGCACGCGAGACAATTTTCGAAACGGCAGCGCTGGTCGGTGTTGGTGGTAACGTAATAATGGTAATTGATACCGTGCATCCCATAGTCCCCGCTGTAACACGCTGGAATATTGTTCCTCTTTTGAAACGTGATCTTGCCGAACGAAAGGAACTCAATCTTCCACCGTATGTGGCCTCTGCGGTCCTTATAGTTTCTGAAAAAGAGAGCATGCCAATTTCGGCGGGGCTACGCAAAGCCATTAAAGACAATAGGTTGCCGGTATCGGTTCAGGTTTTTGGTCCCACACCTATTGCAAAGAGTCAGTCTAAAATTGTTCTCTATTGCGATCATAGTGAAGCGGGTGAATTGCAATCTTTCTTGCATGAACTGCAGAAAAAACGCAGCGTCGCTAGGAAAGATTTGTTGACATTGCGATTAGAGCCTTATTCACTCTAAAGCGTTGGTAGTATTGACTCATGTCAATTCAACCGATCCGGTTATTTGGTGATCCGGTGCTTACAACACCTGCATCAGATGTCACCACTTTTGATAAAGAATTGCGCGTTCTTGTAGCCGATTTAACGCAAACAATGCTCGAGGCACCTGGTGCCGGCTTGGCAGCTCCGCAGATCGGTGTTCCACTTAGAGTCTTTGTATGGGATGTTGATGAAGCATTGGGTCACCTTGTTAATCCAACACTTGATCTCAGTGATGAAATGCAAGACGGGGAAGAGGGCTGCCTGTCTTTTCCCGAGATTCGCTATGACACGCCTAGATCCATGCACGTTGTGGCGAAAGGCTTTAATATGCATGGTGAACCCGTAACAATTGAAGGAACGGAGTTTCTTGCACGCGCCCTCCAACATGAGAACGATCATCTAAACGGAGTTCTCTTCATCGACAAGCTTTCAAAAACTAATCGAAAACTAGCAATGAAGGAAATTCGCGAGTCAGATTGGTTTTCACAGGCTTCCCAAGCGGGCATTAATGTTTCGATTAAGGAATCGCCTCACTCGATGTTCGGACGGAATACTTAGTGCGGATAGCTGTTGCTGCGTCCCCAGGTGTTGCTATACCGACATTGGATTGGCTACTTGCATCTGAACATCAATTAGATCTGATCATTACACAACCTGACAGGCCGTCCGGTAGAGGTCAGAAAAATGCCGAAAGCCCGGTCTCCGTGTGGGCGCACGCGAAAAACATTGAGATAATCAAACCTGAATCGTCCTTGGAATTACTACCCGTTGCTGCAAATTTTGACCTAATCATTACGATCGGTTATGGCGTCATTCTGCCTGACAACTTACTTAACCTTCCATTACATGGATTCTTAAATCTCCACTTCTCATTATTGCCTGCATATCGCGGCGCCGCGCCGGCTCAACGCTCGTTGGAAAATGGAGATTTAGAAAGCGGCGTTACAGTCTTCAAACTTGATAAAGGTTTAGATACGGGACCAATCTACTCACAAGGAAAGCTTGCTATTGATCCCACGTGGAGGAGCTTTGAACTCTTAAAGGAGTTATCCGAGCTTGGAGTTGGTGTTATCAAAGAAGCAATAAGCAAGATCGAATTAGGCGTTGAGCCACTCCCGCAGAGCGGTCCTACAACTTATGCCGCTAAGATCTCAAAAACTGAAGCAAGAATTGATTTTAATCAACCAGCCCATATCCTTTTGCGAAAGATTAAAGCTTTCACATACGAACCAGGTGCATGGACGGTTTTTAATCAAGAACCCTTCAAAGTATCTGATGCCAAAGAAACTGATTATTCGCAAGGCAATCCAGGTGAAGTTTTTGTTATTGACCAAAAAGTGATTGTTACCTGCGGAAGTTCATCGAGTTTGGAACTATTAAAGGTTACGCCATCTGGAAAGCGAGAGATGAGCGCTATCGATTGGAGCCGTGGCGCACGATTAGAACTAGGTGCCTGCTTTGGTTGAGCCAGGTAGGAAAGTTTTTAGATCCCCAAAGCCCGATGCCGCAAGATTGTTAGCTTTTGATCTAATAACTGAAGTCAATCGCAATATGGGCTATTCAAACTTACTTTTGCCGCAGGCCCTTGGTGCAAGTTCACTGGATGAAAGAGACAGGTCTCTGGTCACAGAGCTTGTTTATGGCACTATACGAATGCAAGGAAAACACGACTGGATAATTGAACAGATTAGTGATCGTGCGTTTTCTGAGATAGACGCGGGAATTGTCGATGTTTTACGCTTTGGTATTCATCAAATTCATGAAATGCGTATCCCCGATCATGCCGCCGTTTCGGCCACGGTAGAGGTTGCTCGAAAACGCCTAGGAGAGTCGAAAGCTAGTTTCGTGAATGCAGCGTTGCGATCCGTTGCACGTATCACTAAAGAAGAGTGGTTTGCACCGTTAGATTTAATTGAGGATCCTATTGAGCAATTTTCGATCCGTTATTCACATCCAGAGTGGATCATCTCCTCATATTTTGATTTATTGAAGGATTGGAGTGAAGTTGAACAAGCGTTAAAAATAAATAATGAACCAGCTATGCCTACTTTAGTTTCTTGGCCCGGATTTTCATCTGTTAAAGATTTGGTAGATATTGGGGGATTACCTACAGAGTTTTCACCTTACGGCGCGCATTGGAAAGGTAATCCTGGCACATTGGATTTAATCAAATCTAGGAAAGCTGGTGTACAGGATGAGGGATCCCAACTTGTTGCAGAGGTTTTTAGTAAGGCGGCAAAAGGTCAGAATTGGTTGGATATGTGTGCAGGTCCAGGAGGTAAAGCGGCCTTGCTTTCTAGTATTGCAAGAGGTCGCTCTATCTCTTTTACTGCAAATGAAATTTCAAACAGCCGTGCCGATTTAGTTCGTCAGGTTGTTCACGGAGATCAGGTTCTAGTTGGAGATGGACGCGAATTAGGTTCAATGGATCAAAAATATGATGCAATTTTAATTGATGCACCTTGCACCGGGTTAGGTGCGTTGCGCCGACGACCTGAAGTGCGATGGCGTCGCGATCTAAAAGATCTGAGGGCGTTAACGCAGTTGCAACGCGAACTCATTGCATCCGGAGTTTCAGCATTAACACCGAGTGGAGTTCTTGGCTATGCAACCTGCTCGCCTCATTTAGCCGAAACAACTGTTCAAGTGGCCGATTTGTTGCGCACATTTCCCCACCTGGAACAAATTTCCGTGGTCCCATTTTTACCGGATAATTTATTGGGCGCCGATCGTGCTGGTGCGCTTTCCTTATGGACGCATAAACATGGAACTGATGCAATGTATTTAGCGTTGTTTCGTCCTCGATCAGGTTAAGGTAGACGCATGGTTTCTGAAGTGAGAATCACTCCGAGCATCCTTAACGCTGATTTTTCACAATTAAACTCTGAAATTAAGAAGATCAGTGAAGTGGCCGACCTTCTCCACCTTGATGTTATGGATAATGTTTTTGTGCCAAACTTCACATTTGATTTTGAAGCGGCATCAAAAATAATAAAAGAGTCAACACTTGCAGTTGACGCGCATCTTATGGTCGCGGATGTCGATGAAATTGCCGTGAATTACGCAGAAATTGGATGCGCTTCTGTCACCATTCACGCTGAGGCTACCCGAAATATTGGTCAGACATTGAAAAACATACGTGCAGCCGGTTCCAGAGCTAGCTTAGGCATTAAACCAGGAACGGAGATTGATGCTTACGAGGAGTTCGTTGATCAACTGGATATGTTTTTAATTATGACAGTAGAGCCTGGTTTTGGGGGACAGAAGTTTATGGAAAATATGATGTCCAAAGTAAAACGCACCAGGCAGATCATTGGAGATCGCCCTATATGGCTACAGGTCGATGGCGGAGTTTCAATGTCAACTATCGAGTTTGCACTAGAAGCGGGCGCAGATACATTTGTTGTTGGAAGTGCTGTATTCAATGATCCAGACCCTGCAGCTATGGTCGAGAAGTTGCGAAAACACGCTCACGATTACCTGGGTTCCTGATTTAAAAGGCAACACCCCACGCTTGCATCTCCAGTAAACTTTAGCCATGAAAAGCTTTGAAACCTTGTGGAAAGAGCTATCCGAAAAAGTTGCAGAGAATGCTCCTAATTCAGGCACAGTACTGGCCGTAAATTCTGGTGTTCACGAAATCGGGAAGAAAGTTTTAGAAGAAGCTGGTGAAGTGTGGCTCGCAGCAGAACATGAAACAGATGATGAATTAGCTGAAGAGATAAGTCAGTTGCTCTATCAACTTCAAGTATTGATGATAGCTCGAGGTCTTTCTATTAATGACGTCTACAAATTCCTTTAGGAGATGGCAATGCTAAGAGTAGCTGTACCAAATAAGGGATCGTTGGCTGATGTAGCCATTGAAACTCTAAAAGAAGCGGGATATCGCCAACGTACCGATAGCCGCGATCTCATTATTTCTGATCCCGATAATGGCGTTGAGTTCTACTATCTTCGCCCTCGCGATATTGCGGTATATGTCGGTACAGGAGAACTTGAAGCAGGAATTACAGGTCGGGATCTGATGATTGATTCTGGCGCGCAGGCCACTGAGATTCTCCCTTTAGATTTTGGTAAATCCACTTTTCGCTTTGCAGGGCCTATGGAGAAAAACTTTTCAATGAGCGATATCTCCGGCAAGCGTGTTGCAACGGCATACCCGGGGTTGGTTCAACAGCACTTAACTGATTTGAAAATAAAAGCTGAAATAGTACGACTAGATGGAGCCGTTGAAAGTAGTGTGCGCCTAGGGGTAGCAGATTTAGTTGCCGATGTTGTTAGCACTGGAAACACTTTGCGCCAAGCCGGTTTAAAGATTTTCGGAGAACCGATTCTGCACAGTGAAGCTGTCGTGATCGCCCGTTCTGGAACCGAGATCAAACCAGAACTCGATGTTTTGATTAGAAGAGTTCAGGGTGTAGTTACTGCAAGACGTTATGTTTTGCTTGATTATGATGTTCAAAAGACGTTTTTAGAACAGGCATGCGCTATTACTCCAGGTTTAGAGTCTCCGACGATATCACCGCTGCAAAAGCCAGAATGGGTAGCGGTAAGAGCGATGGTTTTACGTGAAGAGACAAATAATGTTATGGATCAGTTATGGGCGATCGGTGCTAGAGGGATCTTGGTCACTGACATTCATGCTTGTCGATTGTAGTTTCTAAAGACCAATCAGATTAATCACACCTCGAAGAGACGGTTCATTGATAGATAGATCAGCGGCGGCGACCACAATTGGCTTTGCGTTGAAGGCAATACTTAATCCTGCTACAGCCATCATGTCCAAATCATTTGCGCCATCGCCAATAGCGACCGTATTAGTGGTCTCTACACCGGACAAAGTAGCAAATTCCAATAAAGCGGTCGCTTTAGCTGCTCTATCAATGATTTGACCTTCAATACGCCCTGTGAGATGACCACTCTCGATCTCCAAGACATTGGCCCGGAAATACTTTATGGATAATCTCTCTATAGTTGGCGCTATTACTTGAACAAATCCTCCAGAAACAAGTGAGACGCTATGACCAAGTGCGTGGAGTTGCTTCACTAATTCTTCGGCGCCATCGGTTAGGCGTATCTCTTGTTGCACTTTCTCCAACTCTTCATAGGACAAACCCTTTAGCAGCTGAACACGAGCAATCAGACTCTGAGCAAAATCAATCTCTCCACGCATTGCTGAATCGGTGATTCGTGCGACTTCGTCAAGCACTCCAGCTTTTGAGGCCAATAGTTCGATGGCTTCTTGTTGTATGAAAGTTGAATCAACATCAAATTGAACTAACATTTTGGGTTTAGTCATTGTATTTATTCGCGATCAATCACAGTGTAAAGACCCTTATATCTGGGGTATTTTCAAACTTAAGTTCACTCATCACTTTAACGGCGGCTTGCAAATCTGTACCCGAAATTTTAAATAAGAGACCAATTCTTTCTTGGTTTACCCTAGTAATGCCTTCTATATTGGCCTTCAAATCTTCAATTCCTTGTGCGACTGTCAGAAGGTGAATTGGTTGCATTTTTTCTGCGACAACTTCTATACCGATGCACTGCTTGAGAGCAGGAAGGCTGCTTTGATCAGAGAAAATTGTCGCAATATCAAAACCAGAACTATCGGCAAACAGGTTTAAATCGGTCTCGATTGCGCGTTGATGAGCGGGATTTAAAGTAATCAGTAGTGTGAGTATTAGTCTGTGGTTTATCACTATCTGTTCGACATCAATGATCTGGATTGCAAACTCTGAGAGTGAACTAAAGAGTCCGCGAGCGGCGCCAGGAGCATCCTGCCCAGTGAGTAAAATTAGTCCCGTGAAGACTGGGCTCTTTTCTGACAAGTCACTCATAAGAATCCTAAGTTTAACTCTAAAGAGCATCCTCCCACGCATGGTTTTGCACTCACTTTGGCGGTAAAAGCACTATGTTTTGCATCTATGAGTAGCCAGAATGTGCTTGCACTTCGTGATGTCACTGTTGTCAGAGGCGATCGCACAATTCTTGGACCTTTAAACCTTGCTATCTCACACGGTGAACGTTGGGTC
This sequence comes from Bifidobacterium breve, assembly GCA_945883675.1. GTDB lineage: Bacteria > Actinomycetota > Actinomycetes > Nanopelagicales > Nanopelagicaceae > Planktophila. The sequence continues at coordinate 23,329 of CAMCYA010000006.1, read as the reverse complement.
ATTCTTGGGCCAAATGGCGCAGGAAAATCAACTTTGCTCCAGATGCTTGCAACAAAAATATTTCCAACAAAGGGTCAAGTTAGTGTTTTAGATCGTGAATTTGGCCGTATCGATCTATTCGAATTGCGCACACGTATTGGAATCTGCAGCTCTAGCATTGCCGAAGAGATTCCTGCCCAAGAGATCGTAAGAGATGTGGTTCTGACGGCTGCCTATGCAATCTATGGTAGATGGAATGAGGGTTATGACCTTTGGGATGAATCCCGTGCGATAGCTTTGCTCACAACTTTTGGTGTTCGCGAACTGGGACCAAGAGAATACGGAACACTAAGTGAGGGAGAGAAAAAGCGAGTGCAGATTGCTCGTGCGCTAATGACAGATCCTGAACTGTTGTTGTTAGATGAACCAGCGGCCGGTTTAGATGTTGGCGGGCGAGAGGATCTTCTCGCACGCCTGACCAGCTTTTCATCAGATCCGCTGGCTCCAGCAACAGTCCTGGTCACACACCATATTGAGGAGATACCAGTCGGGACAACGCATGCGTTGATTTTAAAGAACGGATCGATTGCTGTCTCTGGACCTATCGATCAAGTGATTACAACTGACCATGTTTCAGCAATATTCGAAACGCCAATAACTGTTACCTGCGAGTCAGGACGCTATTTTGCCCGGGCAACTCTATAAACAGTTGCATCCTGATTGGCAGAGCGCTCTAGCAGATCTACAACCTCACATTGATTCCATAGAGCATTCATTAGATAAGAAGAACGTGGCTCCAGACTTTGACAATGTTTTTAGAGCGTTAACTACTCCTGTCTCATCAATAAGAGTTGTCATATTTGGACAGGATCCATACCCAACTGCGGGAGTCGCACACGGTTTAGCGTTTTCGGCAATAAAATCTGGGGCGAGAATTCCGGTAACCCTTCAAAACATTTTCACTGAACTGAGTGACGATACTGGTAAGCCTCTTCGTCGCCAATCCGATCTAAGTGATTGGGCGCAGCAAGGAGTTTTACTGCTGAACCGAATTTTGACAACGTCAGTTGGGAGTTCACTATCGCACTCGAAATTAGATTGGGAGAGAGTTACTGATCGAGTTGCACAAGTTCTAGGGGAGCGCGATGTTGTGGCGATCTGTTGGGGCCAATATGCACAAGAGGTCTCTCGGTTCTTTCGCGAAGAATGGCTATTAACTTCAGTCCACCCAAGTCCTCTATCGGCATATCGCGGCTTTTTTGGTACTAAACCCTTCTCAAAGGCTAATGGAATTTTAGAAAAAAACGGAATCACACCGATTAATTGGTGACAGGCTTAACGGTTATTCGGAGTTATGAAAATTGGGAAAAAGTAAAGGCCTCCGTTTACCAGAGGCCTTTACTTTTCTTCCTTACTACTAACTTTGTGCTATTTCTTTTGAACTTCCGTCCAATTATCTACTGATTATCCAACCCAAGTATTAATTGGTGAAGACAAGAAATAGACCATGAACAAGCCGGCTATGAGCCATAGAAGTGCATGGATCTCTTTTGCTCGACCTTGTACAACTCTAATAACCACGTGTGTAATGAAGCCTGCACCAATACCAACTGTGATGTTGTAGGTGAAAGGCATCAAAATGATGGTTAAGAATGCTGGGACCGCAATACCCATGTCATCCCAATCAATGTTCTTGATCTGAGACATCATAAGGAAGCCAACAATTATCAAAGCAGGTGTTGCTGCTTCGTAAGGAATTATGTTGACGATAGGTGAGAGAACCGTGGTCAACAGGAATAGGACTCCTGTTATTACCGATGCTAAACCGGTGCGGGCGCCTTCGCCAACACCAGAAGCTGATTCAATATATGAAGTGTTGGATGAAACACCTGCTGCGCCACCTGCGGCAGCTGCAACAGAGTCAACAAGCAAAATGCGGTTCGCATTTGGCACGTTTCCATCTCTATCAATTAGCCCAGCCTCATGACCGATAGCGGTCATTGTTCCCATGGTGTCAAAGAAGTCAGCTAGCAAAAGCGTAAATACGAGCAACGCTGCTGCGATAAAGCCGATCTTTGAAAATGAACCAAAGAGATTGAACTGACCCAATAGATCAAAATTGGGAGTCGCAACAACTTCAGTTGGGATAGCTGGAACGTTAAGTCCCCAGCCCTTTGGATTTATGAAATCTTCACCATCTGCGGTGAACGCACCTGGAATGTAGTTAGTACCGACCTTAAATGCTCGCTCGATAATGATTGAAAGAATAGTTGCGGCCGCGATTCCGATAAGGAGTGCGCCTTTAACCTTCTTAACCATAAGAACCACCATTAGGAAGAAGCCAACAATGAAGACAACGATCGGCCAACCAATGAGTGATGTTCCATTACCGAGCGTTACTGGTACTGGGCCTACTCCGGTTCTGCGAACAAAACCTGCATCGACCAAGCCAATCAAGGCAATAAACAGTCCAATACCCACTGAAATCGCTACCTTGAGTTGTGCGGGGACTGCCTTAAATACTGCAGTTCTAAAGCCAGTGAGAACTAATACGAGAATGATCAGGCCTTCGAGAACTACAAGACCCATCGCATCGGCCCATGTCATTTGGGAAGCAATCCCATATGCAACGAATGTGTTAAGACCAAGTCCAGTTGCTATAGCAAGTGGATAATTAGCAACAACACCCATTAGCAATGTCATGATGCCTGCTACAAGAGCAGTGGCAGCAGCGATCTTTGCCATGCCACCTTCTCCACCGAGGAAATCACCGTTTACATCCGTGGCACCGCCAAGAATGATTGGATTTAGAACAACTATGTAAGCCATCGTGAAGAATGTGACGACTCCGCCACGAACTTCTCGACCGATTGTTGATCCACGTTCACTTATTTTAAAGAATGAATCCAGCATGAATTCACCTTTCTGTTTTGGTATCGGGGGTGTTTGCGACCCCGTGTGCGAAAAGGCGCACAGCCTTGGGAAGTCTTAAGCCTAGTGATTACTCAGAAGTAACTCGGGCAACGACACCGAGTGAGATTGCTATGGATTGCCCTATAAGTACTGCAAATAGCAGTGTTCCGAGCCCAACTGTTCCTCCAAGGATCGCCCCCAAGACCAGGACAAGAGCTTCAATGGCTAAACGTACTCTTCCGATCCGGATGCCTGAGCGAGTGTGAATAGCTGTCATCAAACCATCTCGAGGCCCAGATCCTAATCCGCAGGTGATGTAGAAAGCAGAACCAAATCCAACTAGAGAGATACCTATGAGGCAGTAGAAAATCGCAATAATAAAATCATCTGTTTGTGGAAAGAAAGTGATACCAATTTGTATTGCTACAGCTATTACAACAATGTTGGATATTGTGCCAAGTCCAGGACGTTCCCTCAATGGAATCCACAGTAAAAGAACAAGGGAACTAATGAGAAATGTTGACCAACCTAAAGTGATTTCTAAACGTTGGGATAAACCTTGAGCGAGCACCGACCATGGAGCATTTCCTATCTGACTCTGTATGAGCAGTGAATCACCTAATCCAAAGATAAAGAGCCCAAAGAACAAAATCATCGCACGCATAGGATTGAGAGACCAACGGGATTTCGCTGTCCATGGAGTTAGCGGTACAGTCTTATGAGGACGAAGGAAATTCTGCAACCATGAACTCACGGTAAGAGTGTAACAACTACGGCTATACTGTTTCGATGTTTCCTGGTTTAGGTACGATTATCAATGTTGTTGCCATTGTTGGTGGCGCTGGAATAGGTGTTGTAGTTGGTGCTCGCATGAAAGAGCAGACACGAACACTGCTTACGGATGTCCTGGGTTTGGTATTAATTTTGGGTGCTGCATCAGCGGTTGTTCCGCTCTGGTCTACGCGATATGTAGAAGCGGTTCCACAAGGTTGGACCCTCTTAATTGTTCTCGGATCACTGCTTATAGGTGGGCTCATAGGTTCTTTGTTAAAACTGGAAAATCGGTTGGATGGGCTAGGCGAAAAGCTTCGAATAAAGTTCAAAGCCAGAAGTGATTCACCTTTTGTTGAGGGATTCGTTGCAGCATCACTGCTTTTTGCGATAGGCCCTCTAGCAATTTTGGGAAGCATTAGCGATGGAATGGGAACGGGTATAGATCAACTTATATTGAAAAGTACCCTGGACTTCTTTGCCGCCATGGCCTTTGCAACCTCACTAGGTTGGGGAGTGGCTGCCTCGGCTATACCAGTAGCAATTTATCAAGGCGTTTGGACGATCGTGGGTCTTGGTCTTGGCCAGATTCTCGATGGATATCAGATTGATGCCATGACAATTGTCGGTGGAATCATGCTTATATGTATCTCGTTACGCCTTCTCAATATCAAACAAATCGCAGTAGGAAATCTTCTCCCAGCGTTAGCTATTGCGCCGGTGTTTGCTTTACTTATGAATTCTTTGAATTAATTTCATTCTTTGAATTAAGTTGTCGATGCATCGGTCGCATTTACCACCTTTGCCACAACCGTTCAATCTCCGAAATCTCTGCAGTCATTGATACGCATAGATCGCGTTATAGAAGATTTACTCCTTAAAGGGGAGTGGTTGAGGTGAGGTATGAGCTGCCCTGGAACCACTTGCTGTTACCTGTCGCATGTGATGACGCCTGCAAAGAACTTCGTATGCAACCTGTGCACCTGGAGCTACATCACCTACAACCACCTGTTCGCCTTCAATAACCATAGTTCCGCCCACAGTACGCGCATTGTGAGTGGCTCTTGAACCACACCAACACAGTGCTTCAACTTGCAATGTATTTACTCTATCGGCGAGCTCTACTAATCGAGCCGAGCCTGGAAACAGAGAGGTGCGAAAATCGGTAAGAATTCCAAAGGCAAAGACATCTATCCCTAAACCGTCAACTATTCGTGCTAATTGTTCTATCTGAACCCTCTCGTAAAACTGAGCCTCATCACAGATAATGTAATCAATTCGTTCGCCAACTGACAGGTGATCTACTACGTACTTGTGGAGGTCCAAACCCGGGAAAACTTCTATCGCTGGACTAGACAATCCCAATCTAGAGGAAATGGTGCCACTTCCCGCTCTGTCTTTATTTGTAAATATAAAACCAGTTCGCCCACGAGATTGGTGGTTGTGGGCAGTTTGTAGAGCAAGAGTTGATTTACCGCTATCCATCGTTCCGCAGTAGTAGATCAGCTCGGCCATGGTGAGCATCTTGCCATAGCGGGCAAGCTTTTTCCCGTAAACCTCACGTGGTCAATATTTCAAAGAACGCCGATTCGCTTCAAAGCGGCAAAAAGGTTTGGTGCTAGATGCTCACTCATTGCATTCGTCAAATGCGAGTGGTCACGATAGGTAACAATTCCATCTATCACAGCTGGACAAGTGCGATCGCAGAGCCACGGTGTTGGGTCAATGGCTATAAGTCCTTTTGCTACCTTCGGATTTACCTTTATCGCTTCATCGCAGATCTCACCTTTCCCAGCGGCGAGACAGTCCGGTACATTAATTCTTCGAAATGGCGTATCGGTTAGATAAATCGTGAAGTCGGTTAGTGATTTGAGGCGATCGTAAAGAATTTCCTCTCCTTTAATCCACCATGCAACTCCATCTCTGGTTGAATAGGGTTCGTACCGTGGCTGCAATCCTGTCGCGATGACCGCTAAGGGTTTGATGTTGGCAATTCGAGCAATCGAGGCATCGCGAAACCCTTGACAATCCTCAATTGAATATTGACCGTCGACTTCCTTGATGACTTCGGCGGCAGGGCAACCTGACTTGGTAAGACTGACGATCTTGATATTGTTTTTCCGCCCAATAAGGTCGAGCGCTGGCAACCAATGAGCAGCGTGAGAATCACCGTAAAGCACCAATGTTTGTGCCCCTCTTAGATCTCCATACGCACAGACAGGTGAAACTGTCTGGCCGAGTTTAAGGTTGCACCCATCTTCCATATTGACAGATCTAGCAACTATTTCATCTAGGGAGTATTTACCACCATCACTTATCGTGATTGTGTTGTTATACGAGAAGAATATTGCAGTTCCTGTGCTTACCAATGCTGCAGTTGCAACAGCAGTTGCTTTGAAAGTGCGCTGAGAATTCCATTTTACGTATCTCAAAGGTTGTTCAATGAATCTATTTGTAAGGTCAGCAAGAAAAGCTGTCAACAAAAGGAGAAATATCTTTTCTATCAAGGAAAGGGGACGAGCCCAATATATGGAGGGAATGACTAAGACCGGCCAATGCCATAAGTAAAGGGGATAAGAGATCTCACCCAACCACTGAGTCACTTTGTTATTGCCGATTACATTCATAAAGACTGGCCATTTCTGAGCTGAGAGAATCAGAAATGATGTTGCCACTACTGGAATGATCGCCGCCGTTCCAGGAAATGCAGTTTGATCGTCAAACCTCATTGCAGCAAAGACGATAGCGGCTGTAGCGATCAGTGCAAATTGCGGTTTTCCAAACTTTGAGAGGGGCAAGAAGGCCAATAACGAACCAGCGGCAAGTTCCCATGCTCTTGTTGGAAGAATGTAGAAGGACCATATAGGCGAAGACAGCGTAAGGTACAGTGAAAAAATAAAAGAGCCGGACCCAATAATTGAGATACCGATAATTGTTTCCCGCCGCTTACCATATTTGAAAAGCGCAAGGAGAATCAAAGGCCAGAATAAATAGAATTGCTCTTCGACCGCAAGTGACCAGAAATGTATAAACGGTGATGGTGTGGAATTGAGATTTTGATAGTCGTTATCCCAAAGGGCAAAGAGAAAATTAGAAACATAGGTGGATGCCGCTATTAGATCTCTTCCAAATGTTTCCCTCATCGAGGAAGGAAGTAATATCCAACCGACGACTCCTGTAGAGAGTATGACTACAAATGAGGCCGGAAGTAATCTACGGAATCGACGTGAGTAGAAAGCTGCTCTATCAATAGTTCCTGTGTTGCTAAGTTCGCGTATCAGTAAGCCAGTGATTAAATATCCAGAGATGACATAAAAGATGTCGACACCAATATAACCGCCGGGTATCCAGTCTGCGTGATATATCAACACCAATAACGCAGCAAGAGCGCGCAATGCTTGAATCTGCGGAATACGGCTCGATTGTGTCATCAGGAAAGGAGTGAGTGAATTCTGATCTCTGGATATTGTTGTGTGATATTCGCACGTCCCTTTAGCATCGAAATTTCGCTAAGAAGTGCGATGTCAGTGACAGCAGCACCCGTTTCGGCCACTAGTGCAATTGCAGCGAGAAGAGTTCCGCCTGTAGCTAATACATCATCAACGAGAAGTACTCGCTGATCCGGTTTGAATGCGTCTATGTGTATCTCAATCTCAGCGGTTCCATACTCCAGGGAGTATTCACGTGAAATTACAGTATGTGGCAATCGTCCTTTTTTACGGATAGGAACAAATGGTAATTTTTTATCGATTGCTATAGCACTGCCAAGAATGAACCCTCGGGCTTCAATTCCTGCAACTGCGTCGTGTGGGAACTTCGAAGCACTCATAGCTTTCACGATAGTTGCAAAGGCGTTGGCATTTCCTAGAAGTGGGGTGATATCTTGAAAGAGAATTCCCTCAGATGGGTAATCTTTTATATAGCGAATGAGAGAAAGGGCCTCATCAACTGTTTTCATAAACGGTTATCTTACTCTTTGACCTATTGGTGTCCGAGAGGGGACTTGAACCCCTAATCCCTTGCGGGAACTAACACCTCAAGCTAGCGCGTCTGCCAATTCCGCCACCCGGACTAAGTGATGGTCAAGGATAGCAATCGAGTGCCACAATAGCGAAATGTCTTCTTCTACCTCCACGGAAATCATCGACGAAACCATTCGAATTTGCCGAGAACTGATTCAGATTCCTAGCGTTAACTACGGTGATGGAAATGGAAATGAAAAAGAAGTGGCTGAACATGTGGTCAAACTTCTTGATGAGGTTGGAATCAAATCTACTGTTTATGAATCTGCTCCCGGTCGATGCAATGTGATCGCTCGGATAAAGGGCAGTGATAGCAAACGTCCTGGCCTAGTTGTCCATGGTCATTTAGATGTAGTCCCGGCCAATGCACCGGATTGGTCTGTTGATCCCTTCAAAGCAGAAATTAAAGATGGTTACATTTGGGGTCGAGGGGCCGTAGATATGAAGAATATGAATGCAATGATTATTGCAACTGTTCGTCATTGGGCTCGGATTGGTTTCATTCCAGAACGCGATATTGTTTTGGCATTTTTTGCAGATGAAGAAGCTGGAAGTATTTACGGATCACACTTTATGGTTGACAAACATCCTGAAGTATTTAGAGGATGCACAGAGGCAATATCAGAAGTTGGAGGGTTTTCTGTAACTCTTCCTAATGGCAAACGGCTTTACCTCATTGAAACCGCTGAAAAAGGTATCCATTGGATGCGTTTAACAGCGCAGGGACGAGCCGGCCATGGATCCGTAATGAATACAGAGAATTCAATCACGCGCATTTCAGAAGCTGTTACAAAAATTGGCAACTTTCAATGGCCGCAGCGATATAGCAAAACCGTAAAAGTTTTTTTCCAAAAAATTGCACAAGTTACCGGTCGCGAATATGACGACAAGAATTTGCAGCCTCTACTTTCTGAGCTTGGTTTTGCATCGCGTATGATCGGCGCAACCCTGCAAAACACAGCAAATCCAACAATGTTGGAGGCGGGTTATAAGGCAAACGTAATTCCCGGATCGGCCTCGGCTGTCATAGATGGTCGATTCATTCCAGGGTATGAGGATGAATTAAATGAAACGATAAGAAATATTGTCGGTCCAGATATTTCAATCCAAACGATTACAAGGGATAAAGCGCTAGAAGTACCTTTTGAAGGCGATCTAGTTGATCAAATGTGTCTCTCTTTATTGAAGCATGATCCTGAGGCAATCCCTGTTCCATACGTTATGAGTGGTGGTACGGACAATAAAGCATTAGCTGAACTTGGGATTATTGGATATGGATTTTCTCCTCTGCGATTGGCGGCTGATTTTGATTTCATGGCAATGTTTCATGGAGTAGACGAACGAGTACCGATAGATGGATTAAGTTTCGGGGTACTTGTTTTGAAAGATTTTATGGAAAACGCTTAGAAACTCACATCATCAAGTGCAGTGCGAACTATTGATGGAAGCTCGATCTCTTCGCTTTTTAAGATTCCGCGTAGTTGTGCGCCTGTACGCGCTCCAACTAAAGCAGTTGTAATCCCTGGAGCATCTCTGACCCAAGCTAAAGCGATTTCAAGAGGGGAGTAGCCCAAGCCCTGCGCCGCGACCACGACCGCTTCAACGATACGAGCAGATTGCTCATCAAGATAGGGCTCTACTTGTTTGGCAAAATGCGGGGCAGCAGCACGTGAGTCACTTGGAATTCCATTGCGGTACTTGCCCGTCAATACTCCTCTTCCAAGCGGAGCCCAGGCGATAAAACCTAGACCACAATTTTCAGCCGCATCTAGAATTTCATTCTCTGCGCTTCTATTTAAAAGTGAGTACTCATTTTGAGCACAAGAAAGAGGTGCCTTCATGCTGTTGCTTTGTTGCTTTGTTGCCGCTCTTGCTAGTTGCCAACCTGAGTAATTACTTACCCCAACATATCTTGCCCGACCACTTGTGTATGCATAATCCAGCGCAGACAATGTTTCATCTATGGGAGTCAACTCATCCCAATTATGTATTTGCCACAGATCAACAAAATCCGTTCCCAACCGTTCTAACGTTCGATCCAAATCGGATATCAAAAATTGTCGTGTTGCATTTATTCTGCGCGCATTTTCATTGAGATTAATTCCGGCCTTACTAGCTATTACGACTTCTTCACGTTTGAACAAGGTAGAAATAAGACCACCAATCAAACGCTCGCTATCACCATCCCCATATGTTGGAGATGTATCTAGGAAATTACCTCCAGCATCAAGGTATGCCCGGCATTGGTCAGCAGCTTCAATCTCATCAGTGTCGCGCCCCCACGTCATTGTGCCCAAGCCCAAACGAGATAATTCCAATCCACTACTGCCCGCGCGTCGTTTTTCCATGGGGCGACGATAGCAAGGCGGGGTGAGCAAAGCTGCGATAACCTTTGTTTTATGCGAGTAGTTTTGATCAGACATGCACATTCACAAGCCAACTTGGCAGGAGTGTTATCTGGCAGGCGGCCAAACGTTCATCTTTCAAAAGAAGGAATTGAACAATCAAAAGAGCTAGCACGAAGGTTAGGAGATTTCCTCCCACATCAGATTCGCATATCTCCCATGGAGCGGTGTTTAGAAACGATTTCTCCGTGGTTAAACAAAAACGATAGTTCAAAAACTATTAGACCAAAACCGATAATTGATCACCGTTTAACCGAAGTTGATTATGGCGATTGGTCAGGTAAAAAACTCTCAGTTCTATCCAGAAATAAGCTTTGGTCGGTTGTTCAAAACACGCCTAGTCAAATGTACTTCCCAAAAGGTGAAGGCATCTTGGAGATGCAAACCAGAGCATTGGAATCTATACATAAAAGTATCGACAAGAAAGCAAAAGCACCATTAGTGATTGTTAGCCATGGCGATGTCATTAAGTCGATTGTTGCCGCCTGTCTTGGAATGCACATCGATGAGTTCCAACGAATCATTATCGATCCAGCCTCCATAAGCATCGTTGATTTTTCACTTGCGAAGCCTCGTGTTCTGCTTCTTAATGACAATCGAGCAGTTGTGACTGATCTTTTGATAGCGAAGAAAAGACCGGCAAATCTGCTTGGTGGAGGAGCCGGTAAGTGAGATTTGAAATTTCCGGTCCTGATCGTTTTGTTGTTGGAACGGTAGGGGCACCAGGGGAAAGGGCATTTTTTGTTCAAGTGAGAAAAGATCGAAATGTTTATTCAGTAGCAATCGAGAAAGACCAGGTTCGAGCAATAGTTTCCCGACTTGAAATTATTATCTCAGAGATAAAAAGATCAAATCCATTTGAAACAATCGAAGTGGCCTCGGTTGACGATGCTCCTCTTGATTCTCCAGTTGATGCAATGTTTATCACGAACGCAATATCCATTTCATGGGACAACGAAGTCAAATTGATAAAATTTGAATTCTTTGAAGCATCGACCGAAGCCGAAGAACCGGATGAGCAAGTTCTATCTTTATCTGTGAATCTGGGAACTGCCCAATCCTTTGCGCTGCGCTCCAAAGCAGTTGTAAATGCTGGACGTCTGCCGTGTCCGTTTTGTTCGATACCGATTGACCCACGGGGACACTTATGTCCGCGTGCAAATGGATACAAAAGATAGTGAAAGCGTGAATAGCAGTCAGAGCAAGCAATCTGCCATTTCAGAGGGTGAACTAACGGTCACTGGACGTTTGGTGGATGCATCTAATGCAACTCTCTATGCACATGTAATTCATGAGGAACAAGAGATTATCTGCATCTACAAACCGGTTGCTGGAGAGCGCCCGCTCTGGGATTTTGATCAAGGATGTCTTGCTCACCGAGAGTTCGCCGCATACTGTTTAAGCAAATACCTATCACTAGATTTGGTCCCTTTTACGGTTCTAAGAGACGGTCCATACGGTAAAGGAATGGTTCAAGAGTGGATAGATATCGATGAGTCGATTGATTTGTCCGAATACTTTTCTCAAGATCGTGATGAGCTTAGAAGAATGGCTCTATTTGATGCCATCATAAACAATACTGATCGCAAAATTGGTCACCTTCTTCCGACGGTAAGCAACGGTTTATTTGGTTGTGATCATGGAGTAACTTTTCATAAAGATGACAAATTAAGAACAGTTCTTTGGCAGTGGTCAGGAGAAAACCTTACCGATGATGAGATTTCCTTACTGGAAAAATGCAAACAGGGTCTAACTGGCGAGCTAAGTGAAATACTTTCTCCGTTGTTAACGAGCGAAGAGATTCAAGCCCTTGGTAATCGAGTGGATCGCCTTCTACAGAGCCAGATTTTTCCAGAACCATCCCCACATTGGCCACCAGTTCCCTGGCCTGCTTTTTAATCTTTATTTGCTATCTGACATAGAATTCGAATATGAAAGCCTGGAGCCCGGTATCAGTAGATGATCTTTCGGCATCTATCGTTTTTCCGCAATTTCGACTGACCGATACAGCTTCTTCAAATAAGAAGTTTCTCTCCAAGAAGCAAATCTATCGCATGTATGTTTGTGGGATCACTCCATATGACGCGACCCATTTAGGGCATGCTGCAACGTATCTTTCTTTTGACCTTATTCATCGTCTTTTGCTCGCAAGTGGTGCTGCCGTTAACTATGTGCAAAATATTACCGACATCGACGAGCCACTTTTGGAAAGAGCAGTGCGAGATGGCGTTAAGTGGGATGAACTTGCAGCAGATCAGATTGAACTCTTTAGACACGATATGGAAGCTCTCAACGTCATTCCACCAACAAGTTATATGGGTGCGATTGAATCAATACCACTTGTTACTCAAGCAATAGATGATATGACCAGAAGTAAAAGAACGTATCAAATTGAAAATGATTGGTATTTTTCCGTTAATCATGATGGAAAGTTCGGAAGTATTTCTCACCTGAGTCATTCGGAGATGGTTGAACTGTTTTCACAACGAGGTGGAGACCCAACCTTGTCAGGCAAAAAAGATGCACTGGACTGTCTTATTTGGATGCAGCAACGCCCGAATGAACCAGGTTGGCCGTCGGCACATGGTTTTGGTCGTCCCGGCTGGCACATCGAGTGCACCGCTATCGCAATGAAATACTTGCAACCTGATTCCAATGAGGAGACATTAATTGATATACAAGGAGGGGGCAGTGACTTAATTTTTCCTCACCATGAGATGTGTGCCTCGCAAGCTCGTGCGATATCAGGCAAGGAGCTCGCATCACACTACGTTCATGCTGGAATGATCGGTCTGGATGGGGAAAAAATGAGCAAGAGCAAAGGAAATCTAGTTTTTGTGTCAGCCCTGTTGGCAAGTGGCGTCGATCCTTTTGCGATTCGATGGTCATTAATGCGTGACCACTACCGAACCGAACGAATGTGGACTAATGAAAGATTGATTCAGGCAACAGAGGAAGTCAGAAGATTAAGACAGGTCATGAGTTCGAAAACTATTGCTCCAACAGATGCACTTGCGGTAAGTATCGTGGAATTTCTTGCTAACGACTTAGACACATCCTCAGTTGTCAAGGCAGTCAATAATTGGGTTGATGCAACCCTAAATGGCGGGACTGGTGGGGATATTAAGCAGATCTCTTCCATAATGGAAAATCTTCTTGGTTTTGCATTTACATAGTTAATCTTCTAGGTGGCGGCGTAAATATCTTTCAAATTCTTTTGCAATGGTTTCACCGGAGGCTTCAGGTAGTTCCACCGCATCCTTGCTCACCTCTAGAGATTTCACATACTCGGCTACATCGGCATCCTCTGCTGCAAGTTGAGTAACGGAAAGCTCCCATTCTTCGGCCTGTTCCGGGAGTTCACCGAGTGGAATAGTTATCTCAAGGTATTCCTCTATTGCTTGGATTAAAGCTAAAGAAGCTTTCGGTGAAGGGGCATTCGGGGCGTAATGAGGAACAGATGCCCAGAGTGAGAGAGAATCGACGCCACGCCTTGTGCAACCATCTTGTAGGACACCGATAATTCCCGTTGAACCTTGGTATGTAGAAGGTTGTAATTCAAACTTTTCCGCTAGGTTGGAACTGGCAGATGTTGCGATAATTTTTATCGGACGCGTATGAGGTGAATCTGAAAGCATTGCACCGACGGTGACAATCAAAGACACCTCTAAATCATCTGCGATATCTAATATTTCACGAGAAAAAGATTTCCAACGCATAGATGGTTCAACACCGGTGACGATAACCAGGTCCCTCTGCATTGAAGGTATTGATAAACCGAATATTTGAGTTCCTGGCCATGTAATTTCTCGTTGTGAAGACTCATTCACACGAACTTGTGGACGTGATACTTGGTAATCATAAAAATCTTCTGAGTCCACCTGTGCAATCAAAATAGGTACAACATCATCGTTGGATTCTTGCCATGCCGACAGGAGGTGATCTATCGCACCAGATGCTGCTTCGGCGCCATCGTTCCAACCGGAAAACGCAATCAGCATGACTGGGTTTCGGAGCATTGGTATCTGAAGAATCTCCACGAAAGCAACCTTACGGTAACCTTGTCCAAGTGAATACGCGCAAGATAGACCAGGCAGAGGGATTGCTTCGTAAAGCGCTTTCTACGCGCGTAGTGATCGCTGATGGAGCGATGGGAACGATGCTCCAGGACGCTGATCCAACATTGGAAGATTTCCAAACCCACGAGGGTTGTAATGAAATTCTAAATGTCAGCCGCCCAGATATTGTGCGCTCAGTCCACGATGCCTATTTAAGGGTTGGTGTCGATGCAATCGAAACCAATACGTTTGGTGCTAACTGGGCCAATTTGGCAGAGTATGGGATTGAGGATCGAATTTATGAACTTGCTTTCGCCGGAGGAGTAATTGCACGCCAGGCCGCGGATGCTTTCTCTACTCCTGACAAACCCAGATTTGTTCTCGGTTCCTTAGGGCCAGGAACAAAATTACCTAGCCTTGGACACACCAGTTATAAAAAACTTAAAGATGCTTATTACTTAGCTTCTAAGGGACTGGTAGATAGCGGCAGTGACGCTTTACTCATTGAAACTGCGCAAGATCTCTTACAGGTTAAAGCTGCAGTTAACGGGGCACGTTTAGCAATAAAGGAATCTGGTAGGGATATCGTTTTAATTGCTCAAGTTACCGTTGAAGCAACCGGCACAATGTTGGTGGGCTCTGAAATTGGAGCTGCACTCAATGCCTTGCAACCTCTCGGAGTTGACCTTATCGGTCTGAACTGCGCCACTGGACCTGCCGAAATGTCTGAACATCTTAGATATTTGAGTAAAAATGCAGATGTTGCTATCTCTGTCATGCCAAATGCTGGACTTCCAGTTCTAGGTCCCAAAGGTGCAAGTTATCCTCTTGGTCCAGCTGAATTAGCAGAAGCATTGGATACCTTTGTAAAAGATTATGGCATCACTCTCATCGGGGGATGTTGCGGAACTACTCCGTTACATCTTGAAGCAGTTGTTAAGAAGTTGGATCGCAGAAGCGTTCCCAAACGAAAAACCACAATTGAACCTGGTGCATCCTCGCTTTATCAATACGTGCCTTTCAGACAAGATAAAACTTATTTGGCGATTGGTGAACGCACTAACGCAAATGGTTCACGGGCATTTCGCGATGCTCTCCTTTCGCAAGATTGGGAGAAGTGCGTTGAGATAGCAAGAGATCAGATCCGAGAAGGTGCTCACATGTTAGATCTTTCAGTTGACTATGTGGGCCGAGATGGTGCAGCTGACATGGCTGAACTGGCATCCCGATTTGCAACCGCTAGTACTTTGCCAATTGTTTTGGATTCAACTGAACCTTTAGTTTTAAAAGCTGGGCTGGAACACCTCGGGGGACGATGTGTAATTAATTCCGTGAACTATGAAGATGGAGATGGACCCGATTCTAGATTTACGAAAATAATGCCTTTAGTTCAAGAACATGGCGCTGGCGTCGTCGCACTCACAATTGATGAAGAGGGTCAAGCAAGAGATTGTGACTGGAAGTTAAGAGTGGCACGTAGATTAATTGCCGATTTGCGTGATAACTGGGGGATGAATGTTGGAGATATTCTGATCGACTGTCTCACGTTTCCGATTGCAACAGGACAAGAAGAGACCCGTAAAGATGGCATAGAAACTATCAATGCGATAAGAAAGCTTAAGGAAGAGTTCCCTGAAGTTCAGACAACATTGGGTGTAAGTAATGTTTCATTTGGTCTGAATCCAGCATCTCGAATCGTTCTGAATTCAGTGTTTCTACATGAATGCGTTCAAGCCGGATTGGATTCTGCAATAGTTCACCCTTCAAAAATTACCCCAATGAATCGAATTGATGAGCGCGCTAAGGAAGTAGCTCTTGATCTGATTTACGATCGTAGAGTTTTTGAAGGTTCAGTATGTACATACGATCCTCTTCAAGAGTTTTTGCAGCTTTTTGAGGGTGTGGAACTTTCTTCGAGTAAGAATGCTCGCGCCGAAGCCTTGGCCGCTTTACCTTTATTTGATCGCTTGCAGCGCAGAATAATCGATGGAGAAAAAGTTGGTTTAGAAGACGACCTAAAGTCGGCAATGGATCAGGGAACAAAACCTTTGCAAATCATTAATGATCACCTTTTAGAGGGCATGAAAGTAGTTGGAGAACTCTTTGGTAAGGGTGAAATGCAGTTGCCTTTCGTCCTCCAAAGCGCAGAAGTAATGAAGACAGCGGTGGCTATTCTTGAACCATTTATGGAGAAAACAGGCGATGAAGGCCGGGGCACGATGTTGCTGGCTACCGTCAAGGGTGATGTTCACGATATCGGCAAAAATCTAGTCGATATTATTTTGACGAATAACGGCTATCGCGTTGCGAACATTGGGATAAAACAAACTATCAATCAGATAATCGACGGTGCGCTAGAGGCAAATGCAGATGCAATTGGAATGAGTGGTCTACTGGTTAAATCAACGGTAATCATGAAAGAGAATTTGGAAGAAATTACTTCTCGTGGCTTAGACCAACGTTGGCCAATCGTTCTTGGGGGAGCAGCTCTTACTCGCGCCTACGTTGAACAAGATCTAGCAAGTATTTTTCCTGGCGAGGTACGTTATGCCAGAGATGCTTTTGAAGGTCTACGTTTAATGGATTCGATCATGGCAGTAAAACGAGGTGAGGCAGGTGCTGCATTACCGCCTTTGAAGGAACGAAAGACCGTCAATACGCGTTTGAAAGAATCTGATCTTCCTATTGATACAAAGCGAAGTGATGTCAGCATAGATGTTTCGATACCAACTCCACCGTTCTTCGGTTCAAGAGTTGTTAAAGGAATTTCACTCGCCGACTACTCTGGCATGTTGGATGAACGTGCGTTGTTTGTGGGGCAATGGGGCTTAAAAGGTAATCGCGGCGAATATGAAGAGATGGTTTTGAAGGAAGGTCGTCCGCGTCTTCGTTCATTAATTAATGAAGTTCAATCTAATGGTTGGCTAAATGCCGCGGTTGTTTATGGCTATTTTCCCTGCTACAGCGAAGATAATGATCTTGTAATTCTTCATCATGAAGGGGACAAGAAGGGTCAAGAACGCCTTAGATTTACATTCCCAAGACAGCGTCGAGATCGTCGATTGTGCATCAGTGATTTTTTTGCTTCGAAGGATTCTGGTAAGACCGATGTTGTCGCTTTCCATGTCGTGACTATGGGGGCCTCTGTAAGTGCTGCGGCTGCGAAGCTTTTTGCAGCAGATAAATACCGTGAATATTTAGAGCTACACGGTTTATCAGTGCAACTCACTGAAGCCCTTGCAGAACATTGGCACGCTCGCATGCGCGAGGAACTTCATGTTCACAAAGAAGATGCACCTGAACTCCAAGCAGTTCTTGATCAGGGCTATAGAGGTTCTAGATACTCCTTTGGTTATCCGGCTTGTCCTGACCTGGAACAACAGGTGCAATTGTGCGAATTACTAGAGCCTGAGCGTATTGGCGTTGAACTATCAGAAGAATTCCAACTTCATCCTGAGCAGTCGACTTCGGCGATCATCGTTCATCATCCTGAAGCCAAGTATTTCAATGCGAATTAACTTCCATGTCTGATTTTTTTGAAGCAGTTTTTTTTGATATGGATGGCCTCACGGTTGATTCAGAACCACAATGGCTGATCTCAGAACGCGAGGTAGTTGCCCCTTTTGGTTATCAGTGGACGCAAGAAGATCAGATAGCTTGTTTAGGTGGGCCGCTTGAAAAATTGGGGGATTACATGACCCAGAAGTGCAACAATCTTGAACAATCTTCCTATTTTGTTGAAGAGTTAATTAAGAAGCAGGCCGAGAGAATGCGAACCAATACAACAGTACTGCCCGGAGCGATTGAACTTGTTGAATCCCTGAAGTCCCATGGGATAAAAACCGCCTTAGTGTCAGCTAGCCCTCGCGTGATCGTGGAAGCGGTGCTTGAGAATATTGGAAAAGATCTTTTTCCTTTTTCACTCAGTGGGGATGATGTTTTAAAGACCAAACCTGATCCAGAAGGTTATTTAAAGGCTGCATCTATCTCTCACAGCAACATTGAAAACTGTCTCGTTTTTGAAGATTCACTACCAGGTATGCAGGCTGCCATTGAAAGCGGAGCCTGGTTGATTGCTGTACCTCACATGGTTCAAGTTCAAGAAAGTGAAAGAGTCAGAAGCATCAAATCTCTCACCCAACTTTCCTTTGAGAAACTTAAGGCGCTGAAAGCAGATTTTGCGATTAAAATTTAGGGGTTGTGAGCAGGGCATATCTTTTTAAAGAAACACCAATCGCACAATCTTGTCGGGTTAGGGGGCCAATAATCTTTCTCGATTGAGGTTGAGATATCTTTCGCGACTCGCATAAGAGTTTTTTCCGTTGACTCCAAATCAGCCAAAGTAGGCTGGCTTTTCACAAGTTTTCCGTCACCAAGATAAATCAATTGCAGTAATCTCGGCAGAACACCATTGTTCTTCCAATATAAAAGCGCGTAAACGCGTAACTGGAAAAGCGCTTTCTCTTCCCATCCAGGTTTTGGAGCCCTTCCTGATTTGTAATCCACAATCCGAACTTCTCCGGTTTGAGCAACATCTAAGCGATCAACATAACCATGTAGGTAGATAGTTTCTGTTAAGTCATTTTCTAGATGTATCTCTCTATGAGTTGCCTCGAATGCTTTGGGATCTTCAACGGTAAAATATGTTTCAAGAAGCGATGCAGCTCGATCAAGCCACTCTTTTTCGTTTGTAACAAGTTCATTCAATTCTCGCTTTGCTTCGATCTGCGCCCTCCATCGTGAGGGAAGTAGATCTATTGCGGTCTGCGGTGTTCTAGTGGCAGCTGCAGATTCAAAAAGGTCATGTAGCACGGTGTGTACTAGCGTTCCTCTTTCCGCATCCAGTGAGGGCGGTTCAGGCAACTTATCAATCTTGCGATAGCGATATAGAAGTGGGCAGTTTTGGTACTCACTCACAGCGCTAGGGGAGAGACGTAGCGGTTGATTGTTACTCATGTTGCGCAAGATACTCCTACCGAACCTGTTTAATTCGCCTAAGATGCTCCCGTGTCTAACCTTGGTTTCTTTTCCGCCGGCGATCGGATTCAATTGACCGATCCGAAAGGAAAGTTGTACAGCTTCACAATTACCCCCGGTAAAGAGTGGCATACACACAAGGGATGGATTACACACGATGATTTAATCGGGTTGCCAGAGGGTTCTGTTGTTAGCACAACCGCCGGACTCTCTTTTTCCGCTTTCAAACCCTTGTTGTCGGATTTTGTTTTGACTATGCCTCGTGGGGCAACAATTGTTTATCCCAAGGATGCAGCAATGATCATCGGTGTTGCAGATATTTATCCGGGAGCGCGAGTTCTTGAGGCTGGTGTAGGAAGTGGTGCTTTAACTATTTCGTTACTTCGCGCGGTTGGCGATGGCGGATCAGTTCATTCGATCGAACGGCGAGAGGATTTTGCACAAATCGCACAGTCAAATGTTCAGGAGTATTTCTCAGGAGAGATCAAAAACTGGACGCTCGACGTTGGAGATTTGCAGGATAAAACCTTTGAAGCAAATTATGATCGTGTCGTGCTAGACATGCTCGCACCATGGGAGTGCATCGATACTTCAGCGCAAGCACTTCGACCAGGTGGTGTTTTCCTGGCATATGTAGCGACGACTACTCAACTTTCTGCCACGGCAGAGGCCTTAAAAAATGATGGCCGATTTACCGAACCCGAGAGTTCTGAGACTTTGGTACGCGGATGGCACCATGAAGGTCTTGCAGTCAGGCCTCAACAAAGAATGATAGGTCACACAGGTTTTCTCATTCAAAGTCGGCGCATGGCACCTGGCGTTCAAGTTTTGGCTAGGCGTCGCCGTCCTGCTAAAGGTGCATACGGTGTCTCGGAAGATTGAACGATTAGTTAATTTAACGATTGCGCTTCTAGCAACTAAAAGGTTTTTAACTAAGTCTGAGATTTTTAGAACTGTCGAAGGTTATGAAGGAACACCGGAAACTAAAGAGCGCATGTTTGAGCGCGACAAAGACGACCTCAGAACTTTAGGAATTGAAATTTCATTAGGAAGTTTTGATCCCGTATTTCAGGACGAAGCGGGCTACAGAATAAATTCTGATACGTATCAATTAAATCTTGGTCTTCTTTCACCTCTAGATCTTTCCTTACTTTCGTTGGCTGCACAGTGTTGGCAGGGTGCAGCCCTAGATCAGGCGGCGCATCGAGTATTACGTAAACTGCGTTCAATAGGTATCCCAGCAAATGAGCTAGATATCCCAGCGATTCATTCTAAGCTCTCCACAAGTGGGCGAGACATTGAAATCATCAGTAGTGCGATTTCAGAATCTTCATTATTGAGTTTTGACTACATATCCAAAGATCTAGGAAGTCATAACCGTACTGTAATTCCTTTTGCACTAGCTACTCATTTGGGGTTTTGGTATGTAGCAAGTGTGGATCAAAAGAATCAAGAAGTTCGGATATTCAGGTTAGATCGCATGATTGGTCACGTTGAAAAATCTTCACCACAGAAGGATTTCGAAGCGCCCAAGGATTTTGATTTTTACCAATCTTTAAGTAAATCGCAATCAAACAAAATGGCCGTTTTCGATGTTCAAAAGGGTAAAGGCCATCTCATACGAAATCTTGCGGCGTCTTCAAAAGATCTAGGGGAGTGGGATCGTTTGGAGATTCCAATTGTAAGTATGGACAATCTACGTTCACTCGCTTTATGGCACGGAGATGACGTTTTAGTACGGGCACCCGAAGAGCTAGTCGAGATGATTAAAACCTCACTCCAAGAAATTTTGGCTGATCATGAGTAAAGATTTATCAGCTCCACTTTTGCGTACTGCGCGCTTACTTGACCTAGTTCCATATTTAAACTCGAATCAGGGCATCTCGGTCCAAGATTTAGCAAAAGATTTTGGGGTATCCACCGCACAAATAAATTCTGACCTGACTACGCTTTGGATGTGCGGTTTGCCTGGCTACACCCCACTTGAATTAATGGACTTAGAGTTTGAGTCAGGATATGTCACGATTCGAAATGCATTGACTCTTTCTAAACCTCGAAATATCTCTTTCGATGAGGGTTTAGCGTTGATGCTTGGCCTAGAACTCTTGCAGCAACAGATTCCTTTGGAGAGAAAAGATTTACAAACAAAAATAGAGCTACTTAAAGATAGATTTGCAAATCAAATTGGGGTTCCTCGGGCCGTTACTGTCTCGCTCGCTATTAATCCCGCGATTATCTCGCCGTTAATAGAAGCAATCAATGCTTCTAAGGATGTCGAGATCAGATATCACTCTCTTTACTCTGATGAGATCTCGGTGAGAAAAATAGCACCGCTAGCAATTATTGAAGAAGATGAAAATAGTTATCTTCGAGCCTATTGCAGAAATGCAAAAGCGCTAAGAGTTTTTAGAGTTGATCGAATTTTATCTTTGTCAGAATTGGACGTCGAGCTCAATGGCGCTGATACTTCAATGGATTTAATCGACACAGATGACATTGAAAGTGAGAAAATCCCCTACACGATCAAGATTAAGCAGCCAACACGAGATCTAGTCGAGCGCTTCAATTTGGATCATTTATTTGGAGAAAATCCCAAGTCCCAAGAGTTAACCGTCGAACTTTCCTCCTTCTCACGTGAATGGATTCAACGTGCCGTATTAGCAACTGGCTCTGATGTAGAACTGCTTTCTCCTCCAGAATTACGCAAAGAAATTGCCAACCGAGCCCAATTGCTCTTGGACCGATACGCCTAGAAATACAGCCTATGAGAAGTTATCAACCTGGTGTAAACTCGCCGTAATTACAAACGACCACGGTTGGAGTTTTAAATGAATCTAGGCGCACGCGAAATTATCGTTCTACTTGTAGTGGTTTTGGTTCTCTTTGGTGCAAAACGCCTTCCAGATTCAGCACGTTCTCTCGGTCGCTCTATGCGCATCTTCAAGAGTGAGATGAAGGAAATGAAGGCTGACGACAAGCCAGTCAATGAAGAAGGAAATTCAGAGAAGTAAACCAATGGCGTCTACAAATGACGCGAGGATGCCGTTACTAGATCATTTACGGGAGTTTCGTAAAAGAGTTGTACGCGCAGCTATAGCGATATTTCTTGCTTCGGGTGCTGGTTGGTATTTTTACAACACCATCATCACAACGCTTGCCGAGCCAGTTTGTGACTTAAAAACGGCACAACTCTCTGGTTCAGCAAATTGCGGTGCGCTCTATATCAGTGGCGTCTTGGGACCGTTGAATTTGCAGATGAAAGTAGCTTTGCTTACTGGCGTAATTATCTCTGCTCCCTTCTGGCTGTATCAGTTATGGGCATTCATTGCTCCAGCGCTACATCGCAAGGAGAAGCGCAATAGCTTTCTCTTCATTTTATCGGCGACGCCTTTTTTTGCATTCGGCGCCACATTAGGATATTTAATTCTGCCTTTAGCAATAAAGGTGCTTTTTGGTTTTACACCAGAGGCACTTAACAACCTAGTTCGCTTTGATGATTACTTGGATTTTGTTTTGCGTATCATTCTCTTATTTGGTCTCGCATTTGAGTTGCCGGTTTTCCTATTAACTTTTAACCTCATCGGCTTCTTAAGGGGTAAAACAATTCTGCGACCTTGGCGAATCTGGATCTTCGGTATTTTTCTCTTCTCTGCTGCTTTTACGCCTACTGCCGATCCATTCACAATGCTTCTACTTGCGATACCCATCATGGTTTTGTACTTCATGGCCGGTTTTATCGCAGTCTTAGTTGATAGAGCCCGGGATAAGCGAGTCGATAAAACCGAATTAGGGAGTTCATCAATCGAATCTCCGACTTCTATCTCAGATTAAAAGATAGGCTCGTACTATGTGGGCCCTGGTGATTAATCCTGTCGCGGGTCAAGGTAAAGGCGCAACGGTCGGAACCTACGTGGCTGGTTATCTCAACAATGCATCAGTGCCCTATGCGATTATTACTGGAAAGTCAGCGAAAGCGCTAACTGATCATCTAGAAAACTTTCTCAAAAATCATCCAACATGTCAGGGAGTTATTGCAGTAGGAGGAGATGGGCTCCTTCACATCGTTTTGCAGAAAGTTATCCCGGCCCACATTCCAATTACCGTCATTCCAGCAGGTACAGGTAACGATTTTGTAAGGTCTCTTGGTTGGGACCTATCCAATGTTGATATTCAACTTAACCATGTGCTCAACAATGAACCAACG
>CAMCYA010000005.1 GCA_945883675.1 Bifidobacterium breve | reverse complement strand
TATCGATTACAAAGATATTGCGACACTTCGCAAGTACATTTCAGATCGCGGCAAGATCCGCGCTCGCCGCGTTACAGGTGCATGCACACAGCACCAGCGTTCAATCGCAACCGCGGTAAAGAACAGCCGTGAAGTAGCACTACTTCCTTACACATCATCAGCGCGATAAGGGGAATAGAGATATGAAACTAATCCTTACTCGTGAAGTTGCAGGCCTAGGCACTGCAGGAGATGTTGTAAATGTTAAAGATGGTTTTGCCCGTAACTTCCTACTTCCTCGTGGAAATGCAATTGCATGGACACAGGGTGGAGAAAAGCAGATCGAGGGAATCCGCCGTGCACGTTCAGCACGCGAAGTTCGCGATATCGATCACGCAAAAGAGATTAAGGCAAAGCTCGAGTCTGCATCAGTTGTCTCTAAAGCAAAGGTTGGCGCAAAAGGCGCACTCTTTGGTTCAGTAACAGACAAAGATCTTGCACTGGCTATTAAGAATGCAACAGGTCTAGATATTGACCGTCATTCGATCAACACCAAGGGCCACATCAAAAAGCTTGGCGATCACGATGTAAAGATCTCACTTGGTCATAACGTTGTTGCAAAGCTTTCAGTCAAGGTCGTAGCTGACAAGTAAGAACTATTTCAAGCTAGGCCCAGTGGCTAGCTAGAACTATCAACTTAGTTCAATTAAAGAACCCGTCGCATAACGCGGCGGGTTTTTTAATAATCTCACCAACTGATACTCACAAAAATACTTTGCTCCACAGCCCTGTGTGCATAGATATCCCCCCTGACCTGCACCTTTGAACCAAGTGAGAGCGAGCACCCGTTGTTATACACAATGCATCCACCGCTTTGTACACAGAAATATGCACTTATCCACCTACTTATGCACACCTTTATCCCCATGACAAAAGATGCTTTCTCGCTTGCAGTAGAGGTAAACAATAAAATTACGCACAGTTGAGTACGGGGCTAACCCTTCGTTCTCATCCTGAAAACTCTCATAAATGAAGAGGTTTCAGAGTGAATTTGATGAGCAATGCCTGTGTCAGTACCCGATTTGTCAGTACCTAGTGGGAGGTTAGCTATATGAGTATCGCTGAATTTCCCAACAACCGCGCTCCTCGCGATCCCAATTTAAATTCAGTTGGCGCAGAGTTTGAACGCACACCACCACAGGATTTAATTGCAGAGCAATCCGTTCTCGGCGGAATGTTGTTATCTAAAGATGCAATTGCAGATGTCATTGAAGTAATTAGAGAACGCGATTTTTATCGTCCCGCACACGAACTTATCTACGATGCGATTATTGATTTGTACGGCCGCGGCGAACCAGCAGATGCAGTAACAGTCTCTGCAGAGTTAACAAAGCGCGGAGACATTGCGCGCGCAGGTGGCGCCCCTTATCTGCACACGTTAATTTCCTCTGTTCCAACTGCAGCAAACGCTGGCTACTACGCAAAGATTGTTCGCGAACATGCAATCATGCGCCGCTTAGTAGAGGCCGGAACAAAGATTGTTCAGTACGGATACACAACCGAGGGTGAAGTCGATGAGATGGTCGACTTGGCACAAGCTGAGGTCTATGCAGTTACCGAACGCCGCTCTTCAGAGGATTACGTACAACTCTCTACATTGCTGCCACAGGCGCTAGATGAGATCGAAGCGATCTCTAAGGGAATTGGTGTTGAAGGTGTTAAAACTGGATTTAAAGATCTTGATCAACTAACCCACGGACTGCACCCAGGTAACATGATTATTCTTGCTGCACGTCCTGCAATGGGTAAGTCAACGTTAGGTTTAGATATCGCACGGCATGCATCTATTCACGACGGATTAACCTCAGTTATTTTCTCTCTAGAAATGTCAAAGAGTGAAATTACAATGCGTATGTTGTCTGCCGAAGCTCGCGTTGGTCTTAACAACATTCGCGCAGGATCTTTATCTGATGATGAGTGGTCACGTCTTGCACGCCGTATGGGTGAGATCTCCGAGGCACCTTTGTTTATTGATGACTCTCCCAATCTTTCAATGATGGAGATCCGCGCAAAGGCCCGTCGCCTTAAGCAGCGCCACGATCTCAAATTAATTGTTATCGACTACTTGCAGCTAATGAGCAGCGGTAAAAAGGTTGAAAATCGCCAGCAAGAGGTCTCCGAATTTTCACGTCAATTAAAGTTAATGGCTAAAGAGTTAAACATTCCAGTAATTGCCATCTCACAGCTAAACCGTGGACCAGAACAACGTACAGATAAGAGACCAATGCTCTCTGACCTACGTGAATCTGGATCTATCGAACAGGACGCAGACGTTGTCATTATGTTGCACCGCGATGATATGTATGACTCACAAAACAGAACTGGTGAGGCAGATTTAATTGTTGCTAAGCACCGTAACGGTCCAACAAAGACAATCACTGTTTCGGCCCAGCTTCACTATGCACGCTTCGTTGATATGCCACAAAACCCTGGTGGCGGACAAGACTGGACACAGGCCCGCGAACAAACAAATACTCCACCAGAAGATAACTTCGGCGCTTAGTCCACTTCTGATCGAGCACGATCGGCAATATAAATTCCGATCAAAACAATAACTCCCCCAGTTAATTGAATTGCATTCCAACTTTGATTAAGCCAAATCCATGCAAAGATTCCCGCCATCACTGGCTCTAACATTCCTATAACACTAGAAGTTGATGCAGATAAGCGACGAAGCCCCGAGATCACAAGAAGGTAGGGAACGATTGTTCCCATCGTAATAATCCATAAAAGCAATGCCCAACCTGGCAAGAAACTACCTTCAAAGATTCCACGAAGATTCATATCGATTGTAAAAACCTCAAAAGGAAACTTCCACACCGGCATAGTGATTATCCATGCAATAGATGATGTTGCAAATCCCCAGACTGTTAATGACATCGCAGAGCGGGTGTTTCCAAAAGATTTACCGACTAGAAAATATGCAGTTAGCGCAAAAGCACTCAGTATGCATCCCAACAAACCTATGGCATCTAAAGTAAGCCCCTTCCACACTTGGGCTAACATCATTAAACCAAGTAAAGAAAGTGCAATCGCACCCCACATTGAGTTGGGTACAAAAACCTTGCGCACATATTTAATCCAAAGGGCGATCCAGATAGGCGCTGTAAATTCGATAACAAGCACAAGACTGAGCGGAATACCGCGCTGAATACCTAGAAAATAACCGGCCTGAACAGCGGCAAAGCCAACGATCCCATACAAAAATAGCTTGGGTATCTGCTTAGGAGTTACTGCCAAAGATTTACGATCAATAATTAATGCAATCGCTAATAAAAAGACAAGTGCACCAACTGCGCGAATCTGGGCCAATCTAAATGGTGAGATGTGTTCTAGAACAACGGTGGAGACAACTCCGTTAAATGCGAAAATCATTCCACCCATGACAAGGTAAAACTCACCACGGTGCTTAGTAAACATTAAGAAATGGTATCGCCTTAAAAGGCGTTTACAGGGATCTCCATGATCGCACCATTTGTGGCCTCAACGATCTTGCGATCTGCAGTGATATGAGGCAAATAGTTCTGAACAAAAAACTTTGCAGAAGCAATCTTTCCTGTGTAGAAGTCAGTATCTTTTCCAGCACCTGGAAGTTTTTCAACTGCAATATCTGCCTGACGAAGTAGTAGCCATGCAGTAATAATGTCACCAACTGCCATTAAGCAACGAGAAGTACTTAAGCCAACTTGATAAATCTTTTCTGGCTCAGATTGTGACTCCATTGCATGTCCAACTAATACGGCGATAATTCCATTGAGATCACCCAAAGCTTTACCTAGAGCCTGCTTTTCTTCTTGATGTGCTCCGCCAGATTCTGCAAACTTTTGAATCTCTTTACCAAGTAGTCCCAGTGTGCGTCCGCCATCTTTTACAACTTTACGGAAGAAGAAATCTAGACCTTGAATTGCAGTTGTTCCCTCATACAAAGTATCGATCTTTGCATCGCGCACATACTGCTCCAGAGGCCAATCCTCTGTAAATCCTGCTCCACCAAATGTCTGTAGTGATTCAGTACCAAGTAGAGTCCAAGATTTTTCTGATCCATAGCCCTTAACTACTGGAAGCAACAAGTCATTGAGATGTTCCATATCTTCTGCGCGCTCTTTGTTGCCGGCTTGAATCGCAAGTTCGATCTCATCTTGAATAGATGCTGTGTAAAGAACCAGCGCGCGCATGCCTTCGCTATAGGACTTTTGAACCATTAGCGAGCGGCGCACATCTGGGTGGTTAATGATTGTCACGCGAGGAGATGCCTTGTCATTCATAATCTTCATGTCGCCGCCCTGTACGCGCTGCTTTGCATACAACAACGCCTGTTGGTAGCCGGCAGAAAGTGTTGCGATCGCCTTTGTTCCAACCATCATTCGTGCAAACTCAATAACCTTAAACATCTGGAAAATACCTTCGTGAACATCTCCTAATAGATATCCAACAGCTGGCTCTTTCTCGCCCAAGTTAACTTCACATGTTGCAGAGACGTTAAGACCCATCTTGTGTTCAACGCTAGTAACAAATACTCCATTGCGCTTTCCAAGCTCTCCTGTTTCAAAATCAAACATGAACTTAGGACTTAAAAATAGCGACAGACCCTTTGTTCCTGGTCCCCCACCTTCGCGACGAGCCAAAACAAAGTGAACAATGTTGTCGTAGAAGTCGGCGTCCCCAGAAGTGATGTAACGCTTAGTACCAGTGATGTGCCAAGTGCCATCGCTTTGTTCTACAGCCTTTGTGCGCCCTGCACCAACATCTGAACCTGCATCAGGCTCTGTTAGCTGCATCGTTGCACCCCAGTGTTTTTCGACCATGTGCTTTGCAATCTTCTTTTGATGCGGCGTTCCCAATACATGTGCAACTTGTGCAAATGCGTAACCAGAGGCGTAGATATGAATTGCAGGGTTAGAACCCAAAACCATCTCTGCCATTGCCCAACGAACCGATGGTGGAACTTTCATGCCACCAAGTTCTACTGGTGCATCTAAACGCCACCACTCGCCATCGACATATGCTTTGTAAGATTTTTTGAAACTCTCTGGAAGTGTGATGTTTCCTGTCTCTTTATTAAAAACAGTTCCAACACGATCGCCTTCAACAAACGATTCAGCCAAATCATTTTCACATAGACGCTTCATCTCTTCGAGCATGCCAACAGATGTATCGCGATCAACATCACCGTATGGAGCGACACCCATAACTTTTTCGCGACCCAGAAGGTCAAATAGGCAGAACTCGATATCGCGCAGGTTTGCTATGTAATGGCTCATAGATAAATTGTGCTACTCGCCAGTAACTTATGCAAGCCAAAATTAGCGTGCCCTAAAAGGGTTCAAGCCAGTTGAGCCAAAAGCCTCCCCACTCTCGTATAGGCTCAGCGCCGTGTTACTCAGCGATCGCGATATTCGAGCCGAAATAGCGGCCGGCCGAGTCGGCTGCGAACCATTCCATGAGGCGATGATCCAGCCATCATCTGTTGATGTTCGCCTAGACAAGTTCTTCCGAGTCTTTGAAAACCATAAGTACAGCGTT
Organism: Bifidobacterium breve; assembly: GCA_945883675.1. Lineage (GTDB taxonomy): Bacteria > Actinomycetota > Actinomycetes > Nanopelagicales > Nanopelagicaceae > Planktophila. The sequence continues at coordinate 52,141 of CAMCYA010000005.1, read as the reverse complement.
ATCGATCCCTCAATTGAACAGCCCGATCTAACGCGTGAAGTTATTGCCGAAGGTGACGAGCCATTTATCTTGCACCCGGGCGAATTTGTTTTGGCAAGTACCTACGAAGTTATTACATTGCCAGATGACATTGCAGGCCGCCTAGAAGGTAAGTCATCACTTGGCCGTCTAGGACTTTTAACCCACAGCACTGCAGGCTTTATCGATCCAGGCTTTAGCGGCCACATAACTCTTGAGCTTTCAAACGTTGCAAACTTGCCCGTTAAATTATTTCCAGGAATGAAGATTGGTCAGCTCTGTCTCATCAAACTCTCATCTGCTGCTGAGCATCCTTACGGTAGTGAGAAGTATGGTTCACGCTACCAAGGCCAGCGCGGGCCTACTGCTAGCCGCTCGTTTTTGAACTTTCACAAGTCGAAGATCGATTAAGCCCGCAACCAACAATGCCTAGCAATCTCCCGTAATTCAGGGAATCCAAAGCAATTCAGGGAATGAAATCACTCAAATAGCGGTTTAATTAGGTATGGAAATAATCATCGCCGTTGCCGTAGTTGCACTCATTGCTCTTTTCTTAATCACTCAGTACAACCGATTGATAAGACTCAATATCACTGTCGATGAAGCATGGGCCCAGATTGAGGTTCAGCTAAAGCGTCGCGCAGATTTAATCCCTAATTTGGTTGAAACAGTTAAGGGATATGCAACTCATGAGCAGTCAACTTTTGATGCTGTTGTAACAGCACGAGCAAAGGCAACATCTGCAACAGGTGTGGCAGATGTTGCTGCAGCAGATGGAATGCTCACTCAAGCTCTGCGCGGATTACTCGCAGTGGCTGAGGCATATCCAGATCTGAAAGCATCATCAAACTTTTTATCACTACAAGAAGAGTTAGCAACAACAGAAAATAAAGTTGCTTTCTCTCGTCAGTTTTACAACGACAATGTGCGCTCGCTAAACACGGCTGTAAAAACCATCCCAAGCAGCTTTTTTACCGGATTGGCAAAAGTTGGAGAGCGTGAGTTTTATGAAGTTGAAGATCCACAAGATCGTAAAGCACCAAACGTTAAGTTCTAATGAACTTTAGAACGATGCAAGCGGCAAATCGCCGCAAAACATTTGGCCTGCTTATGGGTATGGGTATTTTGATGTGGTGCGTTGTCTATGCATCACTGACATATTTTGGTGGCTCAACTGCAGGCATTGTTCCAATTGCAGTAGGTATTGCATTGATCTCTGTTTGGGGCTCTTACTATGGATCCGACAAATTAGTTTTAACAATGACAGGTGCAAAATTAATTCAAGAATCAGATAATCCAAAACTCTTTGGTCTTATTCATGAAGTAATTATTGCCTCCGGCATGCCGATGCCTAAAGTAGCAATAGTTGTTGATAGCGCTCCAAATGCATTTGCGACTGGTCGTAACCCTGAGCACGCTCTGATTGCCTTTACAACTGGAATTTTAGATGCAATGGATCGCGATCAACTTCAGGGCGTAATTGCACATGAGATGGCACACGTTGCAAACCGCGACACTTTGGTGAGCGCAGTTGCAGCAACAACGGCAGGTGCCATTGCAATTGTCTCTGACATGTTAACTCGCATGATGTTCTTTGGTGGTCGCAGAGATAACAACGGTAACGGTAATCCGATCGCACTTGTTTTTTCGCTTATTATTTTAATCCTGGCACCAATTGCTGCCATCATGCTTAAATCTGCAATTTCTAGAAAGCGTGAATCATTGGCAGATGCAACAGCAGTTTCATTTACTAGAAACCCAGCAGGACTTCGTTCAGCGTTAGAAATTCTCGCCTCAGATTCCACAGTTGTTCAACAGCGCTCTACTGCCGTTGCACATATTTGGATTGAGTCACCGTTAGATTCAAAATCTGTATCAAAACTATTTTCTACGCACCCACCGATTCAAGAGAGAATCGCAGTGCTTAAATCAATGGAGTCCCTGAGCTAGTTTTTAGTGCTAGTTAGTAACTTCTAGTTGTTAAATTGCAGCGTAAAAACTGCGCCTTTTCCTAATTCTGATGCAACTGAAACCGAGCCTCCATGTGCCTGCATCACTGCATCAACAATAGAAAGCCCTAATCCGCTTCCATCTTGTGTACTTCTCTGACGCGATGGATCTACGCGGTAGAACCTTTCAAATATCCGCACTTGATCCTCTTTTGATAATCCGGGCCCATTATCTGCAACCGATACAAAAGCACCGTTTTGATTTGATCCAACGCTAACTTTAATTGATGTTCCCGCGGGAGTATGGGCGCGCGCATTAGCAAGCAAATTAGTTACTACTTGATAAATCTTGTCAGCATCTCCGATAGTTACAACACCGGCTGTGATCTGCGTTGTGACGCTATGATCTGGTCCAGATGCAGTAGCCGATGTAACAGCCTCATTTACCAAAACACTCAAATCAAAACTATCCATTACAAGTTCTCTAGATTGATCAAGGCGCGCAAGCATTAGTAAATCTTCAACCAAATAGCCCATGCGAATCGATTCTTTTTCAATACGAGAAATTAGCTCTTTAGTTTTCTCACCTTCCGGAACAGCGCCCTGACGATGAAGCTCTGCAAAACCACGGATAGCAGTCAATGGTGTTCGAAGCTCATGGCTTGCATCTGCAACAAAGCGACGCAGTTTATTCTCACTTAATGTGCGGACAGCAAAAGACTCTTCAATGCGCGAGAGCATTATGTTCAGTGATGTACTAAGACGACCAACTTCTGTATCTGGCTCAAAATTTTCTAAACGAGCAGATAGATCTCCGGCAGCAATTTTTTCTGCCGTGTCCTCAATCTTTTCAAGTGGGCGCATAGAGATTCTTATTACCTGTCTTGAAGCAAATGCAATAAAGAAAAGAACTAACGCGCCAATGATTGTAAAGACAACCCCAATACGCCTGGTGGTTTTATCAAAATCCTCTAGAGATTGAGCAACAATTACTGAGCCAAGTGAAGAGGGTAAAACCGTTGTGGCAACCCGAAAATCAGCGCCCGGTGCTTCAATAGTAAAAGGCCTGTCGCCAAACTCTTCAACCTGGCTAGGTAGTAAACCCATTACATACTCTGTAATTTTATTGGAGTTTAGATCTCCACCAAGTCCACCAACAAGATTTCCAAAAGGGTCTAAAACCGTGACTGAGATAGATGTTGGAACCCGATTAAGAGGTGCGGCAGCACGGTTTCTAAATCCTCTAGATGAATCTTGCGAACTGTCATCTTCAATACCTGCACGATCTAATTGATCGGTAGTGCCACCAACAACACTGAGCAGCTGTTCATCTACTTGATTAATTAAATAGTCCCGCAAAAGAGCCTGCGAACCGATGCCGGCACCAATAAAACCAAAAGCCGAAAGAATGAGAACTCCAGCAGTTAAACGATCCCGCAAACTCCAATTGGTTAAACTAAATTGAAGTATGCGCGATTTCATAGTTTATTGTGGCGGCAACCTAAGGCGATAGCCAACTCCTCGGACTGTATGGATCAATGGTGGGTCAAAAGAATCGATCTTCTTGCGAAGGTAGGAGATATAGGTCTCGACGATGCCCATGTCTCCGCGGAAATCGTACTGCCAGACATGGTCCAAAATCTGGGCCTTAGAGACAACGCGGTCAGCGTTAATAATTAAATAGCGAAGCAGTGCAAACTCTGTTGGAGAAAGATCAAGTAGCTGACCGGCGCGACGAACTTCGTGTGTTGCCTCATCTAGCTCAAGGTCTGCAAAGCGCATCTTTTCATCATCGACTTCAATTGCATCAACACCTGTTCGACGCAAGAGCGCACGAAGGCGTGCAACTAACTCTTCTAAAGAAAATGGCTTAGTCATGTAATCATCGCCGCCAAGAGTTAAACCTTTAACTTTGTCATCCATGCCATCTTTTGCAGTAAGAAACAAAACGCCTGTATCGACACCTTCGTTGCGAATTTTTTTACATACTTCAAAGCCATCAAGATCTGGCAACATAACATCTAGAACCATTGCATGAGGTTTGAACTCTTCAGCAATCAGTAACGCTTCAGCGCCATTAGCGGCTGTGCGAACATCGAATCCCACAAAGCGAAGACTTGTTGAGATTAATTCGCTGATACTTGCTTCATCATCAACGACAAGAATGCGTTGCCCATTGGTGGTCTTTGAATTAACTCGATCTAGTGTGGTTGTCATGGCTACACAATGCTCTCACAAACTGAAGATTTGCTGAGAATACGCCCAAATTCATAGGGGAAATAGAGCCGTTACACCTTAGGCAGAGAGGTTCCCCTAGCTTTCCTTCACACTGCGGAGCAAAACCTGTGCAACATCTAAAACTTCAACAGCAGACTCTTTTGCATTCATGCCATCACTTGTCATAACGCGACAGAAAGGACAGGCAACTGCAAGCTCTGTTGCACCTGTTGCAATCGCCTCTTCAACACGGTTGATGTTGATGCGCGTACCAATTTTCTCTTCCATCCACATACGTCCACCACCTGCGCCACAACAAAACGAGCGCTCTTTATTTCGTGGCATCTCAATGATTTCAATACCAGTTGCTTCTAATACTTCGCGCGGTGGTTGGTAGATCTCGTTGTGTCGACCCAAATAACAAGGATCATGGTAGGTCATTGCAGTGTGTGACATCTTTATTGGAACCAATCGCTTTTCACGGATTAACTGATTTAAAAGTTGAGTGTGGTGAACCATCTCTAACTCATAGCCTTGCTGCCCGTAATCGCGACCGATTGTTGTAAAGCAGTGAGGGCAGGTAACAACTACTTTCTTTTTACCCTTTGGACGATCACCAAATACTTCTTTAAAAGTTTCTATGTTCTCGCGAGAAAGAATTTGGTACAAAAATTCATTACCAGCACGACGTGCAGGATCGCCAGTACATGTCTCTTTCTTACCCAAGACTGCAAAGTTAACTCCGGCCATATATAACAACTCTGCAACTGCCTTTGTTGTCTTCTTTGCCCGCTCTTCATATGCACCAGCGCAACCAACCCAGAACAAATACTCAACATCTTCAGGTAGCGCACCTTCAATAACATTTACTGGGAAATCACACTCTGCAATCCATCCTTCACGATCTGTGCGATTGGCACCCCATGGGTTTCCACTCTTTTCAAGATTTCTAAATGTTCCACCTAGCTCTGAAGGAAACTCTGACTCAACTAAAACTTGGAAGCGGCGCATATTAACGATGTGATCAATGTGTTCGATATCTACTGGGCACTCATTTACACAAGCTCCACATGTAGTACAGGACCATAGGACATCTAGAGAAATAGGTGAAAGATCGCCAACTAAGGCTTCATTTTCAACGGTTTTAGCAAAGGCGTGATCGCGCATAGCCATAATCAAAAGCTTTGGTGACAATGGTTTTTCTGTGTGCCAAGCAGGGCACTGAGACTGGCAACGGCCACACTCAGTACACGATGTCATATCTAACAAACCCTTCCAGGTTATGTCAGCGCGAGTTCCTAAACCAAAGACATCATCTTCTTTTGGATCTTCAAAGTTAATCTCTTCTCCATGTGAAAGCATGGGAGGTAGCGCGCCAAGGGATGAAGCACCATCTGCATTACGGCGATAGAAAATGTTAAAAGGTGCCAAGAAGCGGTGCCATGCAATTCCCATTGTTAGATTAGATGCAATAACAATGAACCAGAGCATTGATCCAACAATTTTGATTGTTGCAACAATTTGAATCCAAGAGGTGAGCTGTGTCAGCGACATTGATTTAAACATGTCTGCGATAAACCATGTAGTAATAAAGTGGCGGTTCCACTCTGTCTCATCTGAGAGCGCACCTTCTAAACCACGCAGTGCGATAACGCAGGAAACAATCAACAAAATTGTTGCCTCAACGTAGTAGGCCTTACCCATGCCAGAGCCTGCAAAGCGGGAGCGCTTGTTGCGCAATCTAGTTACTTGGCGAATTCCAATAAGTGCAACAATTGATATTCCCGTTGTCCAAGCAATTAACTCTACAAAATACTCATAAGGCCAGAAGTGACCAATGAAAGGCAGCGCAAATCGTGGATCAATCAACTGTCCATATGCAGTGACCAAGGTTCCAAAGAGTGAAAAGAATCCGATCATGACAAACCAGTGCGCAACTCCCACAACTGAAAAATTAAGCATCTTGGTATGGCCGAAGATTTCTCCAGCTGCCATCTTTAATCTCTGCAACTTATCGTTGCGCCGAGTTGGGTCAGGTTGGCCCTTTTTATAGATAGCGATCAGAGTCCGAACTCTCACTGCAAGAAGTACAAGTGCAACAACAGTGATGCCGTATGCAAGACCGGCTAATCCAAGATTCATTGGGTAAGGCTAAGGCAAGGCCTAGATAAGGCGACCTGTTCAGGAATAAAGCTTTCGGCTCCGGTGTTCACTGAGTAGAAAACCTGAGTCGCGCTGACTCAACCTTTTGGGTATGATCGACTCAGGTTCAAACGGTCCTCGACCCTAACTCAGGCTCGATAGTGAAAAAAACAGCACAGAAGGAGAAGACACAATGGCTAGAGCAGTCGGAATCGACCTTGGAACAACCAACAGCTGCGTATCTGTACTAGAAGGTGGCGAGCCAACGGTTATCGCTAACGCCGAAGGTGCCCGCACGACTCCATCGATTGTGGCCTTTGCTAAAAACGGCGAGGTCCTGGTGGGAGAAGTAGCCAAGCGCCAAGCAGTCACAAACGTTGAGCGCACTATTCGTTCCGTAAAGCGCCACATGGGTACTAACTGGAGTATCGATATTGATGGCAAGAAGTACACATCACAAGAGATCTCTGCGCGCGTACTACAAAAACTAAAGCGCGATGCAGAAGCTTATTTAGGTGAAACAGTAACGGATGCAGTTATTACTGTGCCGGCATATTTCAATGACGCGCAACGCCAAGCAACAAAAGAGGCTGGCGAAATTGCAGGACTTAACGTTCTTCGCATCATCAACGAGCCAACTGCTGCAGCGCTCGCATACGGTTTAGATAAGGCTGACAAAGAGCAGACAATTCTTGTCTTCGACCTTGGTGGTGGAACATTTGACGTTTCACTTCTAGAGATCGGTGATGGAGTTGTAGAAGTTAAAGCAACCAACGGTGATAACAACCTTGGTGGAGATGACTGGGATCAAGCAGTTGTTGACTACTTAGTTCAAACATTTGGTTCTAAAAACGGAATCGATTTAACAAAAGACAAGATGGCTATGCAGCGTGTTCGTGAAGCTGCAGAAAAAGCGAAGATCGAACTTTCATCTTCGCAACAAGCATCAGTTAACCTGCCATACATCACAGTTGATTCAGAAAAGAATCCACTGTTTATGGATGAAACAATTACTCGTGCACAGTTCCAGCAACTAACTTCTGCTTTGCTGGAGCGTTGCAAGAAGCCATTCCAGGCAGTACTAAAAGATGCCGGAATCCCAATCGCAAAGATTCAATCAGTTGTAATGGTTGGTGGATCAACTCGCATGCCAGCAGTTGTAGAACTTGTAAAAGAGTTAACTGGCGGAAAAGAGCCAAACAAGGGTGTTAACCCCGATGAGGTTGTAGCAGTTGGTGCATCACTTCAAGCTGGTGTTTTAAAGGGTGAAGTTAAAGATATATTGCTTCTAGACGTTACTCCGCTCTCACTTGGTATCGAAACAAAGGGTGGCGTTATGACTAAGTTGATCGAGCGAAATACAACGATCCCTACAAAGCGCAGCGAAGTATTTACAACTGCCGATGACAATCAGCCAGCTGTACAGATTCAGGCCTACCAAGGTGAACGTGAAATGGCTACATATAACAAGAAGCTAGGCATGTTCGAACTAACTGGTCTGCCACCAGCACCACGTGGAGTTCCTCAAATCGAAGTTACATTCGATATTGATGCAAACGGAATCGTTCACGTATCTGCAAAAGATCTTGGAACAGGAAAAGAGCAGAGCATGACCATCACAGGTGGCTCAGCCCTTTCTAAAGAAGAGATCGAGCGCATGATGGCCGATGCAGAATCACATGCCGATGAAGATCGTGCCCGCAAAGAAGAGGCAGAGATTCGTAACGCCGGAGATTCACTTCTTTACTCAACTGAAAAGTTCATCAAAGAAAATGAAGAGAAGTTGTCTTCAGGTGATGCAGCTGAAAAGAAAACAGAGACAGAGGCAGCTCTAGAAGAGTTAAAGACCGCACTCGGTGGTTCTAACTACGAGATGATTAAGTCAGCAACAGAGAAAGTTGCAACTGTTAGCCAAGCGTTAGGTACTGCGATTTATGCAGCAGGTGCTGCAGAAGGTGAAGCAAACTCAGCCGATGACGGCGTTGAAGATGCCGAAGTTATTGACGAGCAAGCAGAGCAAGAAGAACAAAAGGCATGAGCGAGCCAACAACAGCGCCAGAAGATATAAACGCAGAGACATCTGTAGAGGAAGTTGAAGCTGCTGCACCAGATCAGATAACTGATCCGGTTGCAGCGCTAACTGCCGACTTACAACGTCTGCAAGCAGAGTATGCAAACTATCGAAAGCGCGTAGAGCGCGATCGAGCAGTTGCACATGAGAATGCAGTTGCTGCTGTCCTTAGTGAGCTTCTAGCTTTACTAGATGATCTAGATCGCGCAGAGGCACATGGCGAACTAACTGGTGGCTTTAAAGCTGTTGCAGAACAGTTGAACTCCATTACATCCCGCATCGGTTTAGAAAAATACGGAAGCGCTGGCGATGCATTTGATCCACAGATTCATGAAGCGCTAATGCACGATGAGCCTTCTGATGTTGCTGTTGCAACAGCAGTTAAGATTTTGCAATCAGGATATAAGTACAAAGAGCGCGTTTTGCGCCCTGCACGTGTATCTGTGACAGAACCACAAGGAGCGTAATTTTAAATGGCGGCCAAAGATCTTTACGAAAAGGATTTTTATAAAACCCTTGGCGTAGATAAAAAAGCCGCCGCCGATGAGATTAAAAAGAAGTACCGTGCGTTAGCGCGTGATCTTCACCCAGATAAAACAAAAGGTGATGCAGCTAAAGAAGATAAGTTCAAAGCTGTTTCAGAGGCCTACGAAATTCTCTCCGATGACAAAAAACGCGCAGAATACGATGAAGCACGCTCACTCTACGAACGTGGCGGCTTTCGCCCACCACATGGCGGCGGGGCACAAGGTGCTGATTTTTCAGAGATGTTTGGCGGAGGTAACCCGCAAGATATCTTTGCAAATCTCTTTGGCGGTGGCGCTCGTCGCGGACCACGCAAAGGTCAGGATTTACAGACCGAAGCAACAATCTCTTTTCGTGAATCTATATTTGGAACAACATTAGATCTTCGCCTTGCAACAGATCGCGGCCTTGCACAAAACATCTCTGCACGAGTTCCTGTGGGAGTTCACGACGGTGCAAAGATTAGAGTTAAAGGAAAAGGCGCAGCAGGAGAAGCTGGCCCTGGCGACTTATTTATTTTATTAACCGTAAAACCTCATCCAATTTTCTCGCGTGCAGGTGAGAATTTAACGTTAAATCTACCTGTCACATTTACAGAAGCAACACTTGGTGCAGATATAAAAGTTCCAACGTTAAGTGGAGATGATGTAACTGTGCGTATTGCACCGGGTACATCTAATGGTCGCACTTTGCGAGTAAAAGGACGAGGAATCGCCAAGGGCAGTACTACTGGAGATTTATTGGTAACTATTCAAGTTCAAGTCCCACAGCGCGTAGATGAAAAAGCAGCCGAAGCACTTAAACAATTTGCAGAAGCAACAGCAGGTGAAGATGTTCGCTCTGACTTTACTAAGAAGGCAAAAATATGAGCCAGGATTCTAAAAACAATTCAGAGAACACCGTCCCATCAGATGACGCCGGTGTTTATGTAATCTCTGTCGCAGCCGAAATCTCTGGAATGCATCCACAGACTCTGCGCCAGTACGACAAGCTAGGTTTGGTCTCTCCTTCTCGCACAGAAGGTCGCAATCGTCGTTATTCATTGCGCGATATTGCACTTCTACGCGCCGTACAAAAACTAGTAGGCGAAGGAATCAACCATGCAGGTATTAAGCGCATCATCGAACTTGAATCGGCGATGGCTAATTTATCTGTTGAAGTTGCCCAACTTCGAATTGAAGTAAATGCGCTACTCAAGGAAAACCCACCAAAAGGTTTAGCAACACGACGCAAAGCCGAAGTAATCGTTTATAAGCAAGAAAAGTAGTTAAGGTTTACCTATGAGCGCGCGCGATGATTTAAAAAAGCAGATACTAGATAAGGCCGTTGTTCACGGGAAAGTCATTCTTTCTAGCGGCAAAGAGGCCGATTACTACGTAGATCTTCGTCGCGTAACGTTGGATTCAGTAGCTGCCCCATTAGTTGGCCAAGTTATGTTGGATTTAACTAAGGATTTAGATTTTGATGCCGTGGGTGGATTAACACTTGGCGCAGATCCCGTAGCAACAGCAATGATGCATGTTGCCGCTACGCAAGGTCGAAAGATTGATTCATTTGTAGTTCGCAAGGCAGAAAAGGCCCATGGCCTGCAGCGTCGTATTGAAGGCCCAGATGTAAAAGGAAAACGCGTATTAGCTGTAGAAGATACTTCGACAACTGGCGGCTCTGTATTAACAGCCGTTGATGCATTGATTGAAGCTGGTGCAATTGTTGTTGGTGTGGCCGTCATTGTTGAACGTGGCGCAGAGCCAAAGATCAAAGATGCAGGATATAAATACCTGGCTGCATATCAATTAGCAGACTTGGGTCTATAACTTTTATTCTTGCTTAACCCTATTGTGCGCCTCGCGCCTTTCGTGTCTTGATAACTTCAAGCAATACAGGCGTCAAGCTAATTGCAACAATAACTAAGACAACCAGTAGAAGATATTTACTGATAGAAACATCGAATACATCGCCTAATACATATCCCAGGCCAATCACTGTCTGTGTCCAGACAATTCCACTAACTGCGTTCCAAAATCTAAACTTTCTCTTATCAATACCAATTACTCCACAAACTGGAGTGATCAGTGTTCGAACAATAGATACAAACTTAGATAAAACCAGAGCTTTTCCTACACCGTAGGTAGTAAGCCATTTTTCTGCCTTAACAACATTTTCATGATTAAAGTATCGTCCATCCGGGCGATCAAAGAATTTTCTTCCATACTTTGCACCAGTCCAGTAAGAAAACTCACCCGCAATAATTGCAACAATTGGCGCAAGAATAAACAAAAGCGGCGCAGAAATCTTTGCATCACCAAAAACCAAAGCACCAGCGTTAGATGCAGCTAAACCTGAAAGAAATAAAAGCGTGTCACCGCCCGGTAAAACTAAACCGATTAACAGACCAATCTCGGCAAAAATCATAAAGAGAATTCCGACTAAACCCAGGTTTGATACAACAAGGTTTGGATCGAAATAATTCATGGAGATACTTTAACGGTTGCAATCGGCAGAGCATCACCGACGATCGCACCGTAGTTGTAAACTAAATAACTGGTTCTCTTTACGCGCGGATTGCCGATATCAAAACTCAGCGGCAAATCACAAACAGCGCTCTTAGCTTCTTGGGCGGCCTCATTAGATTGCGATGGGCGATGATGATCCCGGCGATTTTGGCCATAACTCTCTCAGTTGCCGCTAGGCCCGTATTACGCAATAAATAGGTATCAATTTGCCTTAATCGGCCCCTAGCCCTTTACACTCTGACAGTCTCGCGCCCGACCTTCAGTTTAAGGCGCCCCTTAACTCCAATGGAGGAGAAACTATGCGTGCTTCAAGCACCGTATCACTGGTCCAAGTAACCGGAACAAACTTAATTTATGTTTACATTGTTCTGGGTATCTCATTAGCAGCCCTTGCAATTGCATACGGCCTTCGCGCTCAGGTCTTGGCCGCAAGTGATGGCACACCCAAGATGCGTGAAATCGCAGAGGCAGTTCAAGAAGGCGCTGCGGCATTTTTGTCCCGCCAATTCCGCACACTTTCATATTTTGTAGTAATTGTTTTCCTTCTTTTGTTCGCGCTACCCGGTGACGCAGAAATCCGCATCGGCCGCTCAATATTCTTTCTAGTTGGTGCAGCGTTTTCCGCACTCGTTGGTTACAACGGTATGTGGCTTGCAGTGCGCGCAAATGTTCGCGTTGCAGATGCAGCTCGCAATAAGGATGGTGGGAAAGCAGTTCAGATCGCGTTTCGCACAGGTGGCGTTGTTGGTATGACCACAGTTGGTCTAGGACTTGCAGGGGCCGCACTCGTTGTTATTTTGTATCGCGAAAATGCTCCAGCTGTTCTTGAAGGTTTTGGTTTTGGCGCAGCAATGCTTGCAATGTTCATGCGCGTAGGTGGTGGAATCTTTACTAAGGCTGCAGATGTTGGAGCAGACCTTGTAGGTAAAGTAGAAAAGCACATTCCAGAAGATGACCCACGTAACGCTGCGACAATTGCAGACAACGTTGGTGACAACGTTGGTGACTGCGCCGGTATGGCCGCAGATCTCTTTGAATCATATGCAGTAACACTTGTTGCAGCGTTGATTCTTGGTAAAGCAGCATTTGGTGATATGGGATTGGTCTATCCATTGATCGTTCCTGCAATTGGAACTGTCACAGCGGTAATCGGAATCTTCTTAACTAGATTGCGCAGTACAGACAAGTCAGCAATGACAGCAATTAACCGCTCATTCTTTTTATCAGCGATTATCTCTGCAGGTTTAACTGCTCTTGCAACATTTACTTACTTGCCATCTGATTTCAAACTCATGAGTGGTTTATCACCAGAGGCAATTGCAGCAGCAGGAGATACAAATCCTCGAATACTTGCAATTAGCGCAGTATTAATTGGTATCGCATTAGCTGCAGCAATTCAGGTTCTTACAGGCTTCTTTACAGAAACTGGCCGTCGTCCAGTTAATGATGTTGCAGCTTCATCTGAGACAGGCGCAGCAACAGTAATTTTGGCTGGTATCGCAGTTGGATTTGAATCAGCTGTTTACTCAGCTCTATTGATCGCAGCAGCAGTATTTGGTGCATTCTTGTTAGGCGGCGGAAGTATTGTGCTTTCACTTCTTGCAATTGCTCTCGCAGGTACTGGTTTGCTAACAACAGTAGGTGTTATTGTTGCGATGGATACCTTCGGACCAATCTCTGACAACGCACAAGGAATCGCAGAAATGTCTGGCGATGTTACTGGTGAAGGTGCAGCGATCCTTACAGGCCTTGATGCAGTTGGTAACACAACTAAGGCGATTACTAAAGGAATTGCAATTGCAACTGCAGTGCTTGCAGCAACCGCACTCTTTGGTGCATTTACAGATGCAATCAAAACTGCAGTTGTAGATGCTGGTCGCAATGCGACCGACCTTGCTCTTCAGTTCCAAGGTGTTCTAGATGTTGCAGATCCACGTAACTTGGTTGGGTTGATTATTGGAGCCGCAGTTGTATTCCTATTCTCAGGTCTTGCAGTTAATGCGGTATCACGAGCAGCAGGTGCAGTCGTTGTTGAAGTTCGTGAACAGTTCCGCTTACACCCAGGAATCATGAAGGGAACAGAGAAGCCAGACTATGCACGCGTAGTTGATATCTGTACTCGCGATTCACTACGTGAATTGGTAACACCAGGTCTGCTTGCAGTAATGGCTCCAATCGCAGTTGGATTTGGTTTAGGTGTTGGTGCACTTGGTGCATACCTTGCCGGTGCAATTGGTACCGGAACATTAATGGCAGTGTTTTTATCTAACTCAGGCGGAGCTTGGGATAACGCTAAGAAGATGGTTGAAGATGGCCACCACGGTGGAAAGAACAGTGAAGCACACGCAGCAACAATCGTGGGTGACACTGTTGGAGATCCATTCAAAGACACTGCAGGTCCTGCAATCAACCCACTTATCAAGGTTATGAACCTTGTTGGTCTTTTGATTACTCCTGCAATTGTTTCTCTTGCACTCGGCAATGGGGAAACAACAAGCACACTAATCTCTTTGCTAGCAGTTGCAGTAATCATCGGTGCGTTAATTCGTAACCGCAGACAAGCAACTTCAATCACGGTCTAAAGCCAGTGACTTCCCCGGTCGCTCTAGAAAACACAGCAGAAAAATCAAAGAGTTAAGAACTCATGGCAAAGGCAAAGACGGATCTGATCAAGCTGGTGATTGTTGAATCACCAGCTAAGGCCAGAAAAATTGGTGGATACCTCGGCGACGGTTATGTCGTCGAGGCCTCCGTCGGTCATATCCGTGATCTGCCACAGCGCGCTGCAGATATTCCAAAAGAGTATAAAAAAATCGCCTGGGCTAAAGAGGGCGTAGATATCGAAAATGATTTCGCGCCTTTATATGTGATTAATCCTGACAAAAAAGCAAAGGTTGCCGAACTCAAAGCCTTAATGAAAAACGCTGAAGAGTTAATTCTGGCAACAGATGAAGACCGCGAAGGTGAAGCAATTGCTTGGCACTTAGTTGAAGTACTAGAGCCAAAGATTCCAATTAAGCGAATGGTCTTTAATGAGATTACAAAAGAGGCGATTGTTGCTGCAGTTGAAAACACTCGAGATTTAGATTACAACTTAATCGATGCACAGGAGACACGTCGCGTTCTCGACAGATTATTTGGATATCGCCTCTCTCCTGTTTTGTGGAAAAAAGTTATGCCACGCATCTCTGCAGGCCGCGTGCAATCAGTTGCAACCAGATTGATTGTGGAAAAAGAGCGCGAACGCATGGCCTTTATCTCATCTGGTTGGTGGGACTTGGCTGCAGTTACAGCACTTGGCTTTAACGCTCGCTTGCTAGAAGTAGATGGCAAGAAAGTTGCCAGCACATCTGACTTTGGCGCAGATGGGGCAGTAAAAGAGAAGTCACTTGCAAATATTTTATTGCTCGATGAAACCAGTGCGAAAGCGCTAGTTGATGGGTTAAAAGCCAGCGACTTAACTGTTAAGTCGATGGACGAGTCACCACGTACCGAACGCCCAAAGCCACCATTTACAACATCAACATTGCAACAAGATGCAGGTAGTCGTCTTGGTTGGGGCGCACAGATAACAATGCGAGTTGCACAGCGCTTGTATGAAAATGGCTACATCACTTACATGCGTACCGACAGCGTTAATTTGTCGGCGCAAGCAATTACTGCGGCGCGCAATGCTGCCAAATCTTTATACGGAGCCGACCATATTCCAGATGCACCACGTGTCTATCAAGGTAAAACAAAGAACGCACAAGAGGCCCATGAAGCGATTAGACCTGCAGGTGAGAGTTTTAAGACACCAGGTGAGTTAGCACCAGAGCTCTCACGTGATGAGTTTGCACTCTATGACTTGATTTGGAAGCGCACCGTTGCATCCCAAATGGCAGATGCTAAGAAAATGCAGATGCGCGTTGACTTTGATGCCAGCATTTCATCTAACTCTGCAAATAATTGGAAGAAAGCGATTTTCCGCGCAAATGGATCTGTTGTTGTCTTTCCTGGATTTCTTGCCGCCTACGATGAGATTGTTACCGAAGATGGCAAAGATGAAAACAAAGATGAAGAGGCAACTGATAAACGCCTTCCAGCAATGGTTCTTGGGCAGGCTGTAAAAGTTAATGAATACACCTGCGAAGGCCATGAAACAAAGCCACCTGCCCGCTACACAGAGCCAACTCTTGTTAAAAAACTAGAAGAGTTGGGTATTGGTCGCCCATCTACTTTTGCATCGATTATTCAAACAATTCAAGATCGTGGATATGTTTATAAGCGCGGCCGCGCACTGGTTCCAACCTTCTTAGCATTTTCTGTAACAGGTTTGCTTGAAACACACTTTACAAAGTTAGTGGACTACGAGTTCACGGCAAGCATGGAAGAAGATCTAGACAAGATCGCATCCGGAGATGCAGGCCGCGTTGATTGGTTACGTGATTTCTTCTATGGCGTAGATGGCCAACCTGGTCTTAACGAACTCTCTGCAGACTTAGGCGTTATCGATGCACGTGCAACAAACACCATGAACTTATCCCCTGAGATTGAGATCCGTGTTGGTCGCTACGGTGCATATCTGCAAGAGAACTTGCCTGGTGAAGAGCGCAAGCTTGCAAACATTCCAGAAGAGTTAGCACCAGATGAATTAACTCTTGCAAAAGCAATAGAACTATTAGCAGCACCTTCTGGTGAGCGCGAACTTGGAATTGATCCAGCAACTAATCTGCCGATCATTGCAAAGAGTGGTCGCTTTGGCCCATACATCACAGAAGTATTACCGGAAGTTCCTGTTGAGCTAACAGCATCTGGCAAGAAGAAGAAAAAGAAAGCAGATGCACCAAAAGCAAAAACTGCATCACTTCTTTCAACAATGACGCTAGATACTGTCACATATGAAGATGCACTACTTCTTCTTTCCCTACCAAGAACACTTGGTAACACAGAAGCAGGTGATGTAATCACTGTGCAAAACGGTCGTTATGGGCCTTACCTAAAAGCTGGTCTTGACAGCCGCACGCTTACTAGTGAAGATCAATTATTTACTATTGATCTTGAAGAAGCCTTAGATATTTATTCGAGACCAAAAGAGCGTCGCCGTGGTGTTGCAAAGCCACCGCTTAAAGAACTAGGTCTTGATCCTGAAACGCAGAGACCTCTTATTATCAAAGATGGTCGCTTTGGAATGTATGTATCTGATGGAGAAACAAATGCAACGCTTCGCCGTGGTGACACGTTAGAGGCCATGACAATTGAACGCGGATTAGAGCTACTCGCTGGTCGCCGTGCATGGGAGGCAGAGAACGGCCCATCACCTAAAAAATCTCGCAAGAAAGCTGCTGCAAAATCAAAACCTGTAAAGGCCGGAGCAACTGCGCCAACGTTAACTAAAAACACGGTTAAAAAAGCCGGCGCAAAGAAAGCTGCTAAAAAGGCAGCAAGCGGAAAAGCCGCCAAAAAGAGCGAATAGCACCACCCGATAGACTTTCCTCTATGCCTAAAACACTTCCGGTCCCGGCTGCTCCTGCACCGGATGTAACACGTGGAGTGCTTGCGATCCGTCCATTTAGAAAACTCTGGAACTCAATGCTCTACTCCTCTTTGGGAGATTGGCTTGGATTACTTGCAACAACTGCGATGGCTCAACAGCTATCTGGTGGAGATTACGCAACAGCTAACTTTGCAATCGCAGGTGTCTTTATTGCGCGCTTACTGCCGGCCGCCTTTCTAGGCCCAATCGCTGGAGTAATCGCTGACAGGTTAGATCGCAGAAAGTTAATGGTCAACTGCGACATCTTGCGCGGTGCGCTCTATATTTCAATTCCAATTGCAAATAATTATTTCTGGCTCTACACAGCAATGATTTTGGTTGAGTGTCTTACGCTGTTTTGGTCACCAGCCAAAGAGGCATCTGTACCCAATTTAGTACCACGTGAGAAGTTAGAGTCTGCCAACCAAGTCACACTTTTGGCAGCCTACGGCACCGCCCCTATTGCCGCGCTTGTCTTTACATTCTTAACTCTCTTTACATCAGCCTTTAATGCAACTTTTTCAACAAATATAACAGCTGTAAATCTAGCACTCTATGCAAACGCTGCATCATTCTTCTTTGCAGCAATCATAATTTTTCAATTGCGAGAGATACCAAAGGGCGCAGCAGCAAAGCATGCAGCAGAAACAGGTCTACTAAAATCTCTGCACGAAGGTTGGAAAACCGTAAGTGGTAGCAAGATTATTCGCGGCCTAATTGTTGGAATGGTCGGAGCTTTTGTTGCAGCAGGGGCGGTCATTGGCCTTGCTAGAACATTTGTCGGCGATCTTGGTGGTGGAGATGCCGCATACGGTGTTTTGTTTGGCGCAGTCTTTACTGGCCTTGCAGCCGGTATTGCATTTGGACCAAAAGTCTTTGCACAGTTTTCACGCCGTAGATTATTTGGCGCATCCCTTGTCATAGCAGGTGCGCTACTAGTTGTTTTAGCTGCAATCCCTAACTTAGTAATTGCAGTCTTTGTTGTAATCATTCTTGGCGCATTTAGCGGCATCTGTTGGGTAACCGGTTTTACGATGTTAGGGCTAGAGGTCACAGATGATGTTCGCGGCCGCACCTTTGCCTTCGTTCAAAGCCTTATCCGCGTGGTTTTGGTCGCAGTTCTTGCGATCTCTCCATTGATTGCAGCAGCAGTTGGCCAACACACATTTAAGTTTCAAAATACCGAGCTCTCCTATAACGGCGCTGCAGTAACAATTCTTATCGCAGGGTTGATTGCATCTTTAATTGGGCTTGTCTCCTATAAACAGATGAAAGATCGACCAAATGTTTCACTTTGGTCAGATATTTCAAATGCGTTAAAAGGCGAGCTAGGCAGCATGACTGGCGCCCCTGCAAAAGGAATCTTTATTGCATTCGAAGGCGGCGAAGGAATTGGTAAATCAACGCAGTCAAAACTACTAAAGGCTTGGTTAGAACAAGAAGGCGAAATCGTTGTCTTGTCGCGAGAACCTGGTGGAACAGAACTTGGTATTGAGATCAGAAAGATATTGCTCTCACATTCAACAGGTGAGATAAGTCCACGGGCCGAAGCTTTGCTCTATGCAGCAGATCGCGCGCACCATGTTCATAGTGTTATCAGACCTGCCTTAGCCAGAGGCGAAGTTGTAATTAGTGATCGCTACTTTGATTCATCAATTGCATACCAAGGCGCAGGGCGCGTATTACAACCTGGTGAGGTAGCGCGAATTTCTAGATGGGCAACTGAATCGCTGTTTCCAACATTGACAGTCATTATTGATCTTGCACCAGAAGTTGGTCTTGGGCGCTTAATGAGCAAAGACAGACTTGAAGCACAACCAATTGATTTTCATGAGCGAGTACGCCAAGAGTTCTTACAAATCGCAGCGTTAGATCCAGAGCGTTATTTCATTGTCTCTGGTGAGCAATCTATTCAAGCAACACATGCTGCAATTGTTGCTCGTGTTAGTGAAATCGCTGGCCTCAAGCGAAATGCACGCGAAGATAAAGGAAATCTTCTACTTCGCCCTATTCGCGCAACCGCAAAGGCTGTGAAAAATACAGGCAGCGCTGCAAGCAAAGCTGTTAAGCACAGTGGCGCAACAGCAAGTAAAGCTGTTAAAAAGAGTTCGCAATCTGCAAAGGCTGCTGCAAGTAAATCAAAAAGAGCTGCCAAAAAATGAGCGTTTACGCCGAACTAGTAGGACAAGAACATGTCATAGAAATCCTTCAAAAGGCTGTTCTTGCAACGCGAACAGAGGATGTGCAGGCCACAGCAGAGACAAACAATCAAATGACGCACGCCTGGGTCTTTACAGGCCCACCGGGCTCTGGTCGCTCCAACGCAGCAATCGCTTTCGCCCAAGGACTTATCTGCCCTAATAACAGTTGCGGAACATGTAATGAATGTAAATCTGCGGCCTCTGGTTCACACCCTGATGTTGAAATCATCAGAACAGAAGGCCTATCGATCAAAATTGATGAAGTAAGAGAACTGCTCACTCGAGTTGCTTGGGCGCCATCAATGGGTGGTTGGCGAGTAGTTGTAATGGAAGATGCAGACAGACTCACAGAATCTGCAGCAAACGCACTTCTCAAAGCAATTGAAGAACCAGGCAACAGAACAGTCTGGCTGCTCTGTGCACCAACGCTGCATGACGTGCTGCCAACAATTCGTAGCCGCTGTCGCCACTTACAACTTGTCACACCATCTAATGCAGCCGTTGCACAGGTTCTACAAACTCGAGATGGCATTTCACCCAACATGGCAGATTTTGCAGCAAGAGTTTCACAGGGCCACATTGGCCGTGCCCGTTATCTTGCAAAGAATGAATCTGTGCGCAATACACGCACTACAATCATGAAACTGCCACTTACTCTTACTGGAATCTCATCGGCATTTGCCGCAGCACAAACTCTTGTGGATCTTGCAACAGATCAGGCAACAATTGCGGCAGAGGCAAGAAATGAAAAAGAGATCGATGATTTATCACTTGCATACGGCAAAGGTGCAACAGGCCGCGGTATGGCATCTGGTGGTAGCAAGGCGATTAAAGATTTAGAGAAGGAACAAAAGACTCGTCAAACGAGAATGATCCGTGACGGTCTTGATGCAGCGTTACTAGATATTGCAACCTTTTATCGCGATGTAATGATGGTGCAGTCCGGTGCCAACGACGGGTTGATCAATAAAGAGTTAGAGACAGAGATCCGCACATTGGCCGAAAAAACAAAACCACAGAACACAATCAAAAAAATCAGCGCAATCATGCGGGCCCGCACCAACTTAGGTCACAACGCCGCACCTTTACTAACGGTTGAAGCGCTAATGTGCACCTTGGCCCGTTAACTATTCACTACAACCACTCAGGCCTTAGGCAGATAAATAATCTTCCAAAGCTTCTCTAATTAAAACAGATGGTGTTTCTCCACGACGCTTAGCTTCTCGCTCTAACTTCACTTTCAATTTTTGCGGCACACGAGCTTTAACTTCAGGTGAGACTTTTTTCGGACCGGTAAGGGATGGTCTACCGGTGGCTTGCTTAACAATCTCCTGAGCTATTTTCTCGGCTCGAGCATTCGTAAGTCGCTTGCCTTGTTTATCAAGAATTACAGTTTTATCTAGGTCAACATCTTTACCCCAGACATACTTTTCTTTTTGCTTCTTAACCATTTTCTTCTTCCAATCTTGTGTTTACGTGCACCAGATATAAATCTAATTTTCTTTCTCATATCTTATGCGCCACACAACTATTTGTCAATGAACACACTTTTCCTCCAACCCGTAGATGATTGGGAGAATCGCAGACTTCACCGACACCATCATTAAGTTGTCCCCAGCCCTTCCAAACAACCATTTCCCACGCATCCAATTACCGCCTTGATGGTAATTAGCACCCCCTTTCATAGGGCAAGATTTGCCCATGCGCTTAGACCATGTCTCATATGTAACTTCCCATGATCAATTAGCCGACACTGTTCAACGTCTTGGTTCACGCCTTGGCAGCACATTTGTTGACGGCGGCGTTCACCCACGCTTTGGTACACGCAACTTCACTGCGCCATTACGAAACGGGCAATACATAGAAGTTGTATGTCCACTAGATCATCCATCAACAGAGCAAACACCATGGGGCAAAGCTGTTAGTAAAAAAGCCCAAGCTGGTGGCGGTTGGTTAACCTGGGTATTTAGCACTGAAGATATTTCAAAAGTAGAAGAGAAATTTGGCAGAGAAGCAGTAGAGGGCCATCGCACACGCCCAGATGGAAGCGACCTCAAGTGGAAGCAGATTGGCGTTACTGAGATAGCAGATTCACATGAACTCCCATTTTTTATTCAATGGTTAACAACAGACCACCCTTCACAAGATGGCAAAGCTGTTGCATCAATTGAAAAGATTACTATTGCAGATAAAGGTGAGCTATCTGAGTCATGGTTTAAGGATGAAATCCTTGCAGGACTTGCTGGAACATCTATCGAATGGACAGACCCATCAGCAAATGACGGCGAAAACGGAATTGTTGCTGTTCACCTAAAGACTGCAACCGGAGTAGTTGTTCTGGATTAGAGTTGAAAGTAAACTAAAGATTTATTGTCTAACTCACAGCTACAAAGATTCTATTTCTTTTTGATTTTGAAGATTTAATCCAATAGCCCCTAAATTTTATTTACAAAGTAATCAAAATCTCAACAGTATCGAGAGGGATTCGCATCTGTCGGCTTTCCACCTTAATGGTTGGATTTAAGTTGTTAACCGTGAATATTTCCTCTAATTGAGTAAGCGTACGAACATACTTGCCTCGATCATTTTCAGCAAACCATTTCGCACCTCTAGAGCTAGATTCAGTAATGATTGGGTCCATAGAAAAAATCTTTGAACCTTTTGGTAACACACTTAGGCACTGTTGGAGCATTAATTTCAGTTCAAGATCAGATAGGTGATGGAAAATCCCTAAAGCTATACAAGTTGTTGGAGCTTCTAGATTTAGAAATTGTGTCCAAGCGCTTTTGGAAACATCTCCAAGAATCAAATTTAGTCCAGGTCTTTTGCCCCTGGCGCGTTCCAAGTACTTCTCAGAAATATCAATTCCATGATACGAAGCATTGATCGGCAAGAGATCAATAGTTGAAGCAGTTCCACAACCTATGTCAAGAAACGAAGTGATCTCTTCCTCAGCCAATTTCCGCACAAGATTTTTCCTGTATTTAACAGAACCGACACATGTCTGATATGCGTCATAAACTAATTGATTCTCAAGCATTCGATGAGCTATCGGGATCAACATGTGATTTACTTCTTTACCTTGTTAAGGTGCGAACTCTTTTGTCCCGAGATCCATAATGTCACACCTTTACCTCGAAATTTTGGAAAAACGAGTTCCAGTTTACATATGGCCAGCAAGATCAGATTTACAATGACATTCAGTTTCTTTAGGTTACTACCTTTCGTGAATTTTCTGGCTACAAGTATTAGAGGTCTCAATAAAAAGAGAGTACTCCAAATTTGATGAATTGAAAGTTTAGATGCTTGTATAACATCAATCAGATCACTTTTTAAATATCTCCGAACGTGATTAACAGAAACGTCATGATCCGACCAAAGTGCAGGGTCCTCAGGTACAGAAATCAAGAATGTTCCATCCGGCGCAAGCACACGGTAGATTTCGTCCGCAACTCGGTAGTCTTCAACTATATGCTCAAGGACATCCAAGCAAATAACTAGGTCAAAACTCTCATCTTTAAATGGCAAACAACGCGCATCAGCCCGAATCACAGGTAATCCTTTTTTGCGCTGAATACTAACTCCTATTTCTGAGTATTCAACGCTTGTAACTCTATAGCCCATGCTTAATAAGTGAAGAGTATTTCCTCCAGTTGCAGAACCAAGATCGAGAACGTTACGAGATTTAGGCTGGGTATTGAGAAGCCAGTTGCTCAATTGATCTTTACGAGCCCTATACCAAAAATGACTACTCTCAAGTCGGTCGAGCTGTTCTATTTCGAGATCATCCATTCCCCTATCTTAAACGTCTATTGAATTAATCTTGGTAGGATTTACTGAATAAATCTAGAACATAGGACGATCGCAAGGGTTCTTCGATGAACAGAGATGAGACGTCAGTTACCAGAATTCAGGTCACACTCTTCAAGGCGGCCATTGAGAGAGTGAGATGCCTGCACAAATCACTTTTGCCATTTTTTTTCGTGGTCTATTTCTTTACTCTTCTAAAGTTCCGTCCATATCACTTTGAACTCACCGCTGGTTATATAGACCCTTGGATCAGCCTTGGGTACGGACAGTCTTTTCCAGAAACAGCTTTCCCGGGGCACTATTACAAGGAAAGCCGAATTGTAAACATATTTTTCACGTATTTAATACTCCGCCTTGATCCGCGGTATTTCTCCGAAGTTTGCACACTATTGGTCATGATAACCGGGCTTCTCGCCTTCAAATTTTGCAAGAATGTTACCTCAAGTAATTTTGTAGGTGTTGCAGCACTAATTGTTGTGACTTGGAATCCAATTATTTGGGGTGATCCAGCACTTGGTGGTGATTATTACAACACACTTGGAAACCTAATCATTGTTATTTTATTGATTAGAATTGTTATGCCCAGTTTGATTTTGGGAAGGCACAATGTACCTATTGGACGAACTAAACAGATTGAAAGCGGTTTATTATTAACATTGGTTGCTTTAGAAATTCCATCCGGAATTGTGGTGGTGGCGGCAGTAGGATTATTCCTGGTTTTTACTTGTTCCAGCGTGACGAGTAGATTTACAGTCAAAGGCGTAAAAAATATCTTCTCTTTGGCCTTTAATCTGGGGTTAGGATCTGGAATTTTGATAATTTTGGAATCTGTTTTTCTATTGTTATTTAGACAAAGCCCTATTCGACTTCTTGCAGGTCCAAAATTTCTCCTTGACTCAATCATAAATCCGGAAATGCAGTCAAGTTGGTGGGAGCCCCTTGGTTTAAACGACATTCTCGCTTTACCTACTGCAATGTATTTTGCAGCTTTCTTCATTCTAATGAGTATGTATTTTCTAGATTTATTGATGTCAAGATTCGGGACATACTCACTGAAGAACACGCAGAACTCTGCAAAGAATAAGTTGTTATTGTCCACCTTAATGATCTACATCTTAATCCTATTTTTGCAGATAAATGGAAAAACAATCCTAATAAATATTTCTTACTCCACAACGCCACTTCTGATCTATACATTGGTGATCTCATTTCTGCTTATGGAGAAAATTTCAGTTTTGTTCCCATCTTCAATAATTGTCGGAATAGCACTGGCAAATGGATATATTAATTCAACAGAAGCGGTAATTGTATTTGTATTGGTCTTAATAATTGCTTTTTTCACTCAACTCAGAATTCCGGTAATGCTTAGAATCCCTTATGCATTATTGATAGTACTGCTTCCGGTTCATTTGACTGATACGTACAAGTTGTTGCCAGGTAATTCATCGCGAGAACAATTCGAAAGGTGTGCGACTTACAGAGAGCAAATGAGAATAGATCTCATCAAAGCTTCAATCGAACTAGATGAATTTGGGGATCGAGGTTCTATTATCATGGGCGCGACCGACGATGTTTTCAAGAAATTAATTGAAACTAACTGTTCTGATTTCCAAGGGCGACCGACATCTCAGTATATTTTAAGTTTGGCTTCCATGGGATTTCCCGCAGCATCAACGCTAGGTGCATACCTAAGCAAAAAAAATGAAGATCTTGAATCGGATTACATCTACCAAACTTTGGGCGACCTACTCGGACGAGAAAAACAGCCAGAGAGCTGTTATGTCTTGATTGGCCTTGACAGTAGTGACAAAAAGTTTAAGATTTTGGACACAACGTTTTATTACAGTCTCATTTGTAAAACCTCTATGGACAAATCAGAAAGCTCACATTTTTGATTTAACTAGAGAATTACTTGCGGAATAAGTCTGAGAAGCATATGTCTTGATATAGTCAGTGTGTGGAAGGCTCCTACAATTCAGCTCCTTTTAAAGGCGTGTGTTTATCAGTTGTGATTCCAGTATTTAATGAAGAAGAAGTTATTGGCGAATGTGTCAGGCGAGTATCAGCAATTCTAAACCGTGAAGAAATAGACCATGAAATCCTCATTGTAAATGATGGGAGCACAGACGAAAC
This sequence comes from Bifidobacterium breve, assembly GCA_945883675.1. Taxonomy (GTDB): domain Bacteria; phylum Actinomycetota; class Actinomycetes; order Nanopelagicales; family Nanopelagicaceae; genus Planktophila. The sequence goes on along the minus strand of CAMCYA010000005.1, from coordinate 27,047 downwards.
GCTAACCAGATGTTTAGCACTGCGAAGTTTGGGACACAAAATAAGAGTTATTGATTTGGGGAAAAATTACGGCCATATGCAAGCTTTGCGATCAGGATTGGAAGCAAGTGAAGGAAACTTTATTGCAACATTGGATGCAGACTTGCAGGATCCACCGGAGTATATGCCTGAAATGCTACGCCATCTTATAATCTCAGAACGGAGCGAATCCAATGAAGACAATCAAGTTGAATGGGATGTTGTCCAGGCATATCGACTTGATCGATCCTCTGACAGTTTCTCAAAGAGAAAACTTGCAACGATTTACTATTGGATTATTTCAAGATTAACTGGAATAAAGGTGATTCCTCACGCAGCTGACTTTCGAATCATGTCCCGTCAAGTCGTGGATGAACTTAAGAAGCTAGCAGAACCTAAACTAGTTTATAGACTTCTCATCCCGAGTTTAGGGTTTAGGATCAAGGAGTTTCCAATAACTCGATCTAGGAGATTTGCTGGAAATACAAGTTACACAACGAGAAAAATGATTGGATTGGCACTTGAATCTGTAGTGAGTTTTACTTACCGCCCTCTTCGAATTATGTCACTACTGGGTCTGGTGATTTCTTTTATTCTGTTTCTCGCCGCAGTGTGTGTGTTTATTATTTCAATCGTAAGCTCGACAGTTCCAGGGTGGGGATCTATTGTTTTATTAATGCTTAGCGTAAATTCAATGCTTTTTGCGGCAATTGGACTTCTGGGAGAATACGTCGGAAGAATCTATGAAATGTCATTGAGTCGACCACGTCCTCGATGGAACGAAAAATAGAAAAGTCGAATTTAATTTTCCGGCTATTAGAATTTTGTAAACTTTCTTAAAATGAATTCACAAAAAAAAGAGCTATTTTATAATTCTGAACAGGTACCAATAGATCGCCTGCTCAAAAATCGCGGACTTTTTGTATTCTCGAATCGTTATATCTCCGAACGAGTCTTTTAGTTCTACATCTGAGAGTTCCATTGAACTAACCAAGAGTACATTTCGAGGAAAATCTAAACTTTCATGGTTTGTAATTTCTGAGATCGAGTTTTTCCTGGACCAATCAAAAGGGCACGACGAAAAAGAACGTACGGCTGCTCTGATGAATGAAGTTTGTAATTGATTACTTGTATCTTCTATACCAATAACCGCGGTTGGTGGGATTATCAATGCACTAAATTCATTTAGTGCGTATTGGGCAGTTTCATAAGTGCCAGCTACAACAGGACTCTTAGGGGCAAACACTTTGTTTTCTTGAGTATAAAAGGCACCCGAATAATCTAGAGAGTGAGTAGACAGAAATGGGATTAAGAGAACTAATAGTGCGCCCTGACCTATAGGGCGCACAAAATTGATTCTACGAATTAGAAGGAAAACAAAAACTGCTAAGGTGGGCAAAATACACGAAGTAAATAAAGATTCATTAAAATTTGTAATTTCCCGGGATATCAAGACAATTCTTATTGAAAACATAAGGAATACTATGAAGAAAAAAATAAAAACACAGGATAAAAGGAGAGATTCTTTAGTTTCTTTCAGCAATACGAAATAGATTATAAGAACAATGGGCCAGAAACCTAATATTGCATGAAAACCAGATTGGAAAATTGCTGTCAATGAAGAAAGTTGAAGAACGACCAGAAAAACTAATTGCCCAGCAAAAATCCAAAGGAAAGATTTTGGCCATATATCAATCTTGGATTTAGATGCTACTAGCAACATAATTAGAGTAGCAACATGAAATACAAACAAGGGGGTATTTGTAAGCCAAGATCCGTTGAATTCACCCCAGAAATTCTCAGTTCTCAGTGCAGAGGTAATCGCGATTATTTGAGGTTTCGGGTAACTCAGAGATTCTTTAAATGGATATCCTTGAAAAAAGAGGACAAACAAGAAAAAAACATATGACGAAAACAACCCGAAAATAATCCAGAAAAAGTTTGTCCGCGATTGAAGCTTAAATCGAATTGTTAAATACACCAATATTGGAGGAAGAATTACTAATACTTCGGCATTAGCGAGAAAGAGGAGCCCGATAATGAATCCGATAATGTATATTGATTGCCTTCGGGTTTCGAGTACGAATGTCAAAAGAGCCAATACCAATATCCATGAATAACTGAATCCCGCGTACGTAACGCTAGATTGACTGAAAGCGATAGGCGTTAATTGTGCAAGAAAATAACTTATAAATGATAATTTGCGCGTCTTACCTTTGGTAAAGACTAAAATGAAACCGGCGGGAATGAGTACTGTCAAAATCATTAAGAGTTTTGACCAAAGTAATGGGTTTATTGTTGAGTTTAAGAGCCAACCTAATGAGTAAAGTGGGACTCTCGAACCAGGGTAGTAATCTAAAGCCAGGACGTTCTCGCTTATCCTTGATGAATGACCCATGCCCCAGTAATACCAAGGGTCACAATGCCCATTGTTTCCTAGGCCAGCATTTGGAAATGAGAACACAGCGATAGTGAAAGTCAAGATTGGGAGGATCAACCAGCTTGGAAGGGGAAGCATCAAAGGGAGTCTGAGTATTCTATTGATCACAGCAAATTCTCTCATGGAGTTCAGAAAAGGATTGTTTGGGAATGTGTGTGGGATTATCAAAAACCGGTATCCACAAATCAGGATTTGGGCAAAAAGGGTTTGTCGATGCGTTTCAAGCATGGATCAATCCAGCCCACCGCAGATATAGTTCTCTTTGACTCGTTGCAACCCATGCCAGAAGTTTTCAGGAAACTCAAAAAGCTAGGGACGGAAGAATGATTATTCAATCGCGTGATTGGTTCAAACTCTTGAGCAATCGATGGGGCGTCGTTCCGTTTGGGCAGAGCCAACGTGCGAGTACGCGCGACTTAATGGCTCTCAACGATAAAGATTTACTTGAAATTTACAACGATGTGCTTCATCGAGACACTATTGAAGATTTTGGGCACAGAGGCTGGTTTCATACTTTATACAAGGATATTTTGATTGAGAAAGACATTCTCGATATCGGTACAGGTTTGGGAATCTCTTCGATACAGTTTTTGTCTTGGGGAAATAGGGTGACTTTTGCAGACCTCGTACCTTCCAATCTTGAGCTAGTTGAAAGAATTATCATGTTGCTTGGAATACGTCGTAACGCAAACTTTTTGTTGGTAGAGAAGTTTGAAGACTTGCATCAAATAAATGACTTAGATGTCTTATTCTCGGGGGGATCTTTACATCACGCACCTAAAGAATTCCTTGCACCCGAGTATCAAATTCTTCAAGGTAAGGTAAGGAGCGGCGGCAGGTGGTTGCAGCTTGCCTACCCTAAGGCAAGATGGATCCGCGAAGGTTCCCCTAAATATGAAAAATGGGGCACATTCACAGATGGACCTGATACACCGTATGCAATGCCTATCGACGCATCTTTTGTCCAATCTATGATTGCACCGCGGGAATCTAGAGTCATTTTAGATTATGAGTTTCATAATTCAGATTTCAACTGGATCGACCTTGAACTTCTATAATATGACTCGCCTATTGCGAAGAGAATTCAGATGACTGTTTCTGTAATTGTGTACGGTAGAAATGACGGTCACGGTTATAATATGCACAAGCGTGTAGCAATTAGCCTGAATTGCATTGCTGAAAAATTGGATCACAAAGATGACGAGATTATTTTTGTTGATTGGAATTCACCCGAGCACCTTCCAACTCTCGTTGAAGATATATTTGATACTTTGACATTGCACACACAAAACAAATTAAGAACTTTTAGAGTGCGATCTAATATTCATGAAGAACTTTCACCTATAGATTCAAAGCGCCCTACCATCGAGCCATTCGCCAGAAACGTAGGCATTCGCAGGAGTAACCCTAAAAACAAATGGATTCTTAACACAAACACAGACATGGTGTTCCTTAGTGAAGTGGGTTCTCTTTCTACACTTATTTCGCAATTACCCAAAGGTTTTTATAATGCCTACAGATATGAGATCCCAGAGTACCTCTGGAACTCATCTTCCAGGTTGCACCCAACCCATTTCATGGACCAACTTCATGACTGGAGTACTTCAGTGAGATTAACTCGTAAAGTTTACTTACAAAGGGAAGATCATAAGGTACCGGATGGTCCTGGTGACTTCCAGCTTGCCCCCCGCGAAACTTTCTTCGAATTGAATGGTTTTCCCGAAAGCATGCGATATGGCTGGCATGTGGACAGTGCAATGAGCCAACTACTAGTTGGGAAGCTAGGATTTCCCGTAATCTTAGAAGAGAATCAATTAGAGGGATTTCACTGTAATCATTTAAGGCACCTAACCCATTTCCATACAAGTAACGAAAAGCAAAATGAATATGAATATGGTGATGACGTCGTGCTTTCAGAGGATAATTGGGGATTAATCAATAGGCAGATTGAAGAGGTTAATGTTCCAAACATAAATCTAAATATTCAGGAAACTCTAAAAAAACTTGGATTTAATTCAAGCGGTCAACCAGAATCATCAGTAGATGTTGTGACCGATTTATTTTATCCAACAAGCCTTACGCTAACATTCTTGATTGATATGCTGGTCACGAAACAAGCAAATTCTCAGGTTAAGTATCTTGGATTCAACCAACGGGTTAAAGATCAGCTGAGTGTGATTGTAAAAGACTTTAGTTTGACGTTTGATGAAATTGAAATCGGCAACGACCTTAGCTACAGCTCCCTAAAATTAGATAATACTTCTCTGATCATCATTGACTTGGGTATTGATGAAGCAAGCAAACATGGCACTCAAATTACAGACTCATCAATTCCAATCAGAGCGTGGATGGCAGAACTTGCAGAAAACCTTCCCTCGCTCGCACAAATCCTTCGATCAAAGTCACCTAACACGGAAATTGCGGTAATCGGCCCACTGAGTTGGGGTTTACGATTGATTTTAAGCAATGACTTTCAAACGCCACTGTTCAATAACTATAGTCAAATTCTTGCTGGGCGAGTTAGAGAGATGCCCCAAAGCCATAATTCAAATCTTGGTAAGAAACTTACACAAGCTGAAATCCGAAATCATTTTGGCTTGCCCATTAGTCGAGACTTAGTTTCATCAGTTTTTAGGTTTACTTTGAGATTCGCTCCGCGTTGGCTAAAGCAAATCCTTAAGCCTATTGTCTATTTCCTTTTTCGTTCAATTCAGAAATTGAGGTAACTGTATGGAAGTCACAGTCATTGGTCTTGGAAAGCTAGGCTTGCCACTTGCTGCATTATTTGCAAGTGTAGGACATAAGGTAAATGCTTACGACGCTTCTAAAACTCTCATTGAAAGTTTAGAATCCGAATCATACAAATCCAGTGAACCAGGTTTGATAGATTTACTACAAAATTCCAAAAGCAATCTAAATTTTTGTCACGAACTTGATAAATCTACTGAAACAACCTCTGTAATTTTCATTATTGTGCCTACCCCAAGTGAGGAAGACGGCTATTTTTCAAATGATTTTATATTAGAGGTTTTGAAAAATCTAAACCCGAGTCATTTTGCCAATCGGAAAGTCGTTATTGACATAGTTTCAACAGTCATGCCGGGTTCCTGCGAAGGAGTTATACGCCAAACTCTTGAGAGAAAGATCGGCAAACCCTTAGGCGAAGAATTGGGACTTTGCTATAACCCTGAGTTCATAGCACTTGGATCTGTCGTTAAAAATATGCAGGAACCCGACATGCATTTACTTGGAGAATCGAGTAGCTGGGCTGGCAATATTGTTGAGGAAGTTTTGGCATCTGTTGTAACAAAATCCGTGCTATGTCAAAGAATGAACTTGACTGAAGCTGAACTTGTGAAAATTGCCGTGAATAACTTTGTGACTATGAAGATTTCATATGCAAATGCGCTTTATCAGGCAGGTGTAGCTTTGGGTAATGTAGACATTGACGTTGTTACCAATGCAATTGGACTGGACACTAGAATTGGTAGGAAATATCTAAAAGGCGCTGCACCTTACGGCGGACCATGTTTTCCCCGAGATACTCGCGCCTTAACTGCACTCTTTGACGAGTTGGGTGTACCCGCAGACTTGTCGCGGGCCACAGAAATGCTTAATAAGTCGCACGTATCCTTCATTTCGGAACTTGTGAACAAATCCCTAGGTGAAGTTAAGACGGTTGGTCTAGTTGGAATCTCCTATAAGCCAAGTACTCCTGTAATCGAGGAAAGTCCTGGGGTATCAATAGCTTTTGATTTATTAGCACGGGGGTACCGTCTACAAGTTTGGGATGATGAGAATGCCCAACTACCTTCTGGCCTACATGAGCAAGCAACGTACTCTAAAGATCTAAGTGCATTGGTAGAAGCTTCAGACTTTATTGTAATCACACGCCCGACCAACAAACTTGAACTCCTATTGACTAAATTGGAACAATCTCAGAAACCTTATTTGGACTTATGGCGCCAACAGAAATAGGAGAAGAGTTTGATAAGTTTCCCTCTGTTTCTGTTCTTATTCCAACCCTGGGTCGTGAGTCATTGGTGAGTTCGATTTTATCTGCGATCAATCAATCAATTAAACCTCTAGAGGTGCTCGTCATCTGTCACGATTCACTTTGCGATACAGAAGTAATATCGCAAGCAGCCAGTATTCCGTTGGTAAAGATTCTTAGTAACTCACAGGGAACCGCGAGCGAAAATCGTAATCAAGGCATTCAAGAATCTTTAGGAGATTTTGTTGCTTTTCTTGACGATGATGACAAATGGTTGCCATTAAAATTGGAATCACAGTTAAGTTTAGTGAAATTGCAAAACTTTGATCTGGTTGCTTGCAAAGCCAGATATAAAGGTTGGAGGAATGAAGTCGTTCCCAAAGAGGTTTATTCGAGCAAACAAACTTTTCTCAAATTGCTTTATGGTAAATGGGATTTTGGAACCCGTAAATATGGTATTCCTACCCCAACTATTCTTGTGAGAGCGGCTGTCGCTAGAGAATTTCAATTTGATACCAACCTGCAAGAGCGTGAGGACTTGCTCTTCATCGACAAGGTGGAACTAGCAGGTTATAGCATTATTCAGATCGATGATGTACTTGTTGAAGTGGCATCTTCAAAGCCATTTAGCCATAGACAATTGGAAATCTCTCAAGATTTATATTGGTTTAAGTATTTAAGTGACAGACCATCAATGTTAAATTGGAAGTTCCTTCTAACAGTGGCTCTTCGTAACCGATTTATAACTTTTCAACTACTTTCCGGATTTAAGTTGCTTTTCGGTGCACTTAAAGTTAGTGTCAAAAAATGAAACTGCGAGTGGCGCTAGCCCAAATCAACCCAACGGTTGGAGACCTTGCGGGCAACTCTGCGCTGATTAGAGACTCAGTTATAGACGCGCAAGCACAAGGTGCCAACTTGATTGTCTTTCCTGAAATGATTGTGACGGGTTATCCAGTTGAAGATCTTGCTTTGCGCCCATCATTTCAGGCAGCTAGCATTCAAGCAGTTCAAGAGATTGCAGATTCAATTACCGGCGACATCGTTGCTGTCGTGGGTTATCTTGACCAAGGTCCAAAGAACGCCGTTGCAGTAATCCATGATAGGAAAGTTAGAGCCACTTATGTCAAGCGCCACCTACCTAATTACGGCGTCTTTGATGAGTTCCGCAACTTTATGGCAGGAGACCAAAGCCTTGTAGTGCGAATTCATGGGGTCGATGTCGCCTTTGCTATCTGTGAAGATATTTGGCACTCACTTGAATCGATCGCTACACGAACACCAGGGTTATTAGTTGTTTCTAATGGTTCACCATTTGAACGCAATAAGGATGATGTGCGTTTGGCGCTAGTTCAAAAGCGGGCCAAGGAAATCGCTGCACCAGTTGCTTACGTCAATATGACAGGTGGCCAGGATGATCTTGTCTTTGATGGTGACACCATTGTTGTCGCCAAAGATGGATCAGTCCTTGCCCGCGCACCTCAATTTGATGATCTATTAATTGTTGTAGATATTGAATGCACAAAAGGTAGTTCACAACCCAATGTAGTTATCTCAGAAGAGCCAACACAATTGCCAGAGGTGGCAACTACAATTGTTGCCACACGGTTGTCTAATGAAGCCGAAATGTGGCAAGCACTTGTCATGGGGCTCCGTGATTATATTAGGAAGAATGGATTTAGATCAGTTGTCCTTGGATTATCTGGCGGAATTGATTCGGCGTTAGTTGCAGCAATTGCAATTGATGCACTGGGAGCAAAGCAAGTTAGTGGCGTTGCGATGCCAAGCAAGTACTCTTCAAACCATTCAGTAGAAGATGCCCAAGTGATGGCAACCGCCACAGGCATTCACTTCAGAGTTACACCCATCGCTCCAATGATTGAGGCTTTTATGGAGAATGTTGAATTGAAGGGATTGGCAGAAGAGAACCTGCAGGCCCGTGTGCGCGGAACAACGCTGATGGGAATTTCTAATCAAGAAGGTCATCTGGTTTTGGCAACGGGTAACAAGAGTGAGTTGGCCGTTGGGTACTCAACTTTGTATGGCGATGCAGTGGGCGGCTTTGCTCCCATTAAAGATATTTACAAAACAGATGTCTGGGCCTTGTCACGATATCGAAATGCCCTAGCGCTAGAGAACGGAGCAATTCCACCTATACCCGAGCGCTCAATTACAAAAGAGCCAAGCGCTGAACTTCGGCCAGATCAAAAAGACTCTGATTCACTGCCCAACTATCCATTATTGGATCAAGTACTTCGTGCCTATGTTGATGAGGACCATGGGTACGAGGCTCTCTTGGCCGATGGCTTTGAGGCTGATCTTGTTCGCCGCGTTATTTCTTTGGTGGACAAGGCTGAATACAAGCGCCGCCAGTATCCACCGGGCACAAAGGTTTCAAGCAGAGCATTTGGAAAGGACCGCCGTTTGCCAATGACTTCACGCTGGAATGAGGAATAATTTAATTATCTGCAGCGTTTACTTGGTCGTTAATCCAGCCATAGGTTTTTTCTAAACCTTGTTTCAAAGACATTTCATAATCCCAACCAAGTTCGCGACGAATCAAATCGTTTGAAGAATTACGTCCGCGAACACCAGTGGGTGCATCGAGCTTGTGTTTACGGGTAACGTCTTTTCCAGAAACCTCAGAAACAATTGCGATCAACTGGTTAATGGTCACCATTTCTTCTGAACCAATATTAATTGGTTCAGCGAAACTTGACTGCATTAAACGACGAGTGGCCTCGATGCACTCGTCAATAAAAAGAAATGAACGAGTTTGCAAGCCATCGCCCCATACCTCAATCTCCCCACCATCTGATGAAAGCTTGGCGATTTTACGGCAAATAGCGGCTGGTGCTTTTTCGCGTCCGCCATCCCATGTTCCTTCAGGGCCATAAATATTGTGATAGCGAGCAATGGCGACCGGGAAGCCGTAGTTGCGATGATATGAGAGAAAAAGTCTCTCAGAAAATAGTTTCTCCCAACCATACTCACTATCAGGATTTGCCGGATAGGCACTTGATTCTTCACAATTTGGGTTTTCTGGATCCATTTGATTGTATTCGGGATACATACATGCGCTGCCCGAATAAAACAATTTCGTTTTGTTAATTCCATGTGCTTCATTTATTTCGCGTTGAGAATCCAATACATTCAAATTGATGGTGGCAGAGTTATGCATAATATCTGCATCATGGTCTCCAGTGAATACAAAGCCGGCTCCACCCATATCTGCAGCAAACTGATAAATCTCATCAAACGCTTGGTCTGGGGCCGCAAGAATTAGAGAGTCTTTGACCGCTTGTTGGTTTCTTAAATCCCGAATAAAGAATTCATCTGCAACCGTTGCTGAGAATTCAGGTTCCTTAAGGTCGATAGCTCGAACCCAATAGCCCTCGTCCTTAAGACGTTTAACCATATGGCTTCCAATAAACCCGCCCGCACCTAGAACTAATGCTTTTTTCATATTGTTATCTTAATCAATACACCTATGATCTAAATTGATTTTACTTGTCAGAAATGGGTGATTCGTAATTTTCCTGTGGCTTGGGCCGGGATCGAACCGGCGACCTAACGATTTTCAGTCGTTCGCTCGTACCAACTGAGCTACCAAGCCAACAAAGATTTTGCTAATGGTTGCCCATAAGTACGCGCAATACACAAATAAATTTGCATACAACACCAAAACCTTTGCGACCCGGACGGGACTTGAACCCGCGACCTCCGCCGTGACAGGGCGGCGCGCTAACCAACTGCGCTACCGGGCCTTAAGAATTAATATAAAAACATAAGTGGCTCTTATGTCACCTTAAAGCCTGAACTACTGCAAATTACTTTTCATTTACAACTGTAAATCTTTTACTGCGGTACTTCGTGCCCCCAACGGGATTCGAACCCGTGTTACCGCCGTGAAAGGGCGATGTCCTAGGCCCCTAGACGATGGGGACGTACGAGGCTCGCCAATCTTACCTGCCAATAAGCAGGTGACCAAACCCGCTTATATAGCCCAGCGAACAGTGACTAGAACTGTTACTTCTTGTTGGCCTAAGTCAATTTGTGTTGCTGAATCTTCAGCCTTTGCAGTGACTCCAAAAACAGGGAATGGATTTGGAGATGACTGCTCATTGAGGAAAACAACTCTTCCAAGTTTCACGCCGAGCAGTTTTGCATATGAAGTTGCCTTTGCTTTCGCACTCTTAACTGCAGCAGCTCTGGCTAAATCTGTTGCCTTTTCATTATCTAAAACAAATGGTGATGCACCATTGATCATGACATTGGCACCACCTGCATCAACTATTGCATCAACAACAGCGCCAGCAGTTGCTGCAGCTCGAACAGTGATTGAAAATGATTGGCTAGCTCTATAGCCAGAAATAACTGGTGTTGAATTATCTGGATATGAATACTCTGGGTAAACAGAGATCGACTGTGTTGCAACATCACGGGCTGCAATCTTGTTTGCAGTTAGTGCCTTGCGCACAGCAACAGATGTTGTATTGGCAGTTGCTAAAGCCGCCTTACTTGTCGCACCTAATACCGAAACGGTTGCGCTGACTTTAACCGCATCAGGGATAACGCTGACCGTTCCATTACCTGTTGTGGTGATGTAGCGAGTCGGTGCGGCAGCTGCTGCAGGATTAAACAAACTAATCCCGGTTAATAAAGTGATTGCAGTTGCGATGGATGCGGCTTTGCGAAATGTTGTTGTTTTCATAGTACAAGTATCTACTATTGACTGTGTAAGGTCTTAATTATTTCTGAGATTAGTGGCAGACTTAATCCCATGAGCCAGTCACAGTTTGTCTCACGGTGCACCGCAGATGCGATGGTTTTGGCAGCGCAAAAATTAAAGGATGGCCACCTCGTTGCTTTTCCAACAGAGACTGTTTATGGACTTGGCGCCGATGCAACAAATAAGACCGCTGTTGCACAGATTTATGCAGCAAAAGGGCGCCCTGCAGATCATCCTTTAATTGTTCACGTGCATACAATGCAGGCAATGGGTGATTGGGCCGAAGATATTCCAACATATGCCATTGATTTAGCAAGAGACTTCTGGCCAGGGCCAATGACGCTTATTTTAAATCGATCATCACTTGCCCAAGATTTTATTACTGGCGGTCAAAAATCTGTAGGTATTCGAGTTCCAGACCATGTTGTTGCATTAGCTCTACTCAATGCCTTCTACGCAATTGGTGGCAAAGGCGTTGCGGCACCCAGTGCCAATCGATTTGGGCATGTTTCACCAACAACAGCCCAAGCAGTTAAAGATGAACTCGGAAATTACTTACAAGAACAGGACCAAATTTTAGATGGTGGCCCGTGCACTGTTGGAGTGGAATCAACGATCATTGATTGCACAGGAGATATGCCAAAGATTCTGCGCCCGGGTGCAATTACTGCAGAGATGATTTCAACATCAACAGGTTTAGATGTTGCAGATTCAGTAGACTCAAATACCGAAAAAATTCGAGTCAGCGGTTCACTCGAGGCCCACTATGCACCAGCTGCACTAGTTTTATTGGATCTGCAACCCACAACAGGCCAAGGCTTTATTGCGTTAGCAACAACACCAACCCCAAAAGATGTTGTTCGTTTGGCATCACCAAACAACGATGTTGAGTTTGCGCAAACTCTTTATGCATCACTTCGAAAGGCCGATGAGTTAGGCCTTTCCTACGTTGTTATAGAGCAGCCAACAGGTTCTGGGATCGCAGTTGCAATACGAGATCGCCTCATGCGAGCAGCCAACGGGCGCTAGGTTTTGGGCCCCTGGTCGAGACTGCTGCGTTCGGGGATTTAGATTTTTCCGATACGATTACGCCTTGCAGTTGGCTGTAGTTACCTAAAATAGAAGGTATTTACAGGCAATTGCAGCAGTGGGGCCTATAGCTCAGCCGGTAGAGCAACGGACTTTTAATCCGTGGGTCGACAGTTCGAGCCTGTCTGGGCCCACTTACCAAGTCAGCCTTTATTAGCGATACCCCAATGTATTCACCGCATATTCGCAGTGAATTAGCCTGCAGATGCTTGGCCACAGCCCCACAGTTCTTGTAAGGTTGCGCCATTACTACGGAGGTTCTTATGCGTAAAGTACTAACAACAGCGGCAGTTGCCCTTTTTGCTATCTCAACACTATCTGCAGTCTCGGCTGCACCTGCCAGCGCGGCAGTGGTAAAGGGTGGTCAAAGCTGTAAAAAGCTCAACGCTAAAACCAGCTTTAAGTTTAAAGGCAGCACCTATCAGTACAGTTGCGTGAAGAACCCTTATTATTTGAAGACTAGATTAACTTGGACCATGAAAGAGTGCCTCGATGCCATTAGGAATGAAGCTGCTGAAAGAAAGTCAATTGCAGAACAAAAAGCAGCGGGTCTAGATGCGGCGACTCTTGGAACATGGCAGTTGTTGCTGGACACAACTATTGATGTTCGAAAACTCGCTTGCGCCCGTGAAAAGTAACTAGAGCCTCTTTTCCCAAACCTGCAACTGGCCCCGCTAGACCAGCCAGAACCCACGCACCTATATCCAGCTTCAATCCGGCAACCCCAAATGGATTGCCAACCCCGCCTACCTGGCAAAATGTCCGTTTTGTCCCTTCGACGCTACATTCGGGCAACAGATTCGTAGAAGGTTATAGAGACATCGACGGATGGCTCTGCAATACAAAACCGGTAAAAAAGGAATCCTTAAGTGTCAATTAAGAACTCTGCAAACTCTGCAGGTCCTCGTGTTTGGACCGTGGCAGAGCTTGGTGCTTTCTACACAGCACACCGCACAGAGCTACTTACACACGCAAACCGCGTTCTAAAGGATTCAAACAAGGCTGAGGAAATTACTCAGGATGCATTAATCAAGTTCATCCTTGCAGCGCCAGAACTTGAGTCAACAGATCACGCAATCTCTTATCTACACCGCACAATCGAAAACCTATGCATCGATCTATTCCGCAGCGAAGGACGCCGTCCCAACCTTGTCGTATTAGATGATGCATCAGCAGAGATCGAAGCAACATGGGCAGTAGATGGAGACCACTCAGCAGCAATGACAGCAGCAGAGGATGCAGCGATTATTCGCCAAGCAATCTCACTACTTTCACCTGCAGAGCGCGCAGCACTTGTTATGTGGGAAATCGAAGGCCGCAGCACAGAAGAGATCGCAGCAGAACTTGGCATCAAGCCAGCAACTGTTCGCCACACTGTTTCTCGCGCTCGCCTTTCACTTCGTCGCATCTTGACCGAGGTTGTTCTAGATCAAGAGCGTGGCCTAACAGCAATGGACATGCTCTCTACTTCTTACAAGAAGGCTGCAGAGCTTGCTAAAAAGTCAACCACAGCAGCACTTTCCTTATTATTAGTTGTTACTGCATTCCTTGGCTTTAACTCCATGACAGGCAACGAAGCAATTACAAGCGGAACTTCTAAGATTGCATCTGTTATTCCAGGTGCTCCAAATAATTCACAAGAAACACCTAGCGATAAAAACGCAGCAGAAGTTCCTTCAACTGATTCTGATATTTCAACGGTCACTAGTGTTTCAACAGATATCGACACTTTCTTTAGAGGCATGGCAGTTGTGCAACAGGGAGTCATGAATTTGCGATCAGTTGCAACAAATATTGGTTGGATCGGCCTAGATTCAAATGGCGCTCCAATCGGAGTCTCAACAAACAATGGTGCTTACACACAGGCCAACCGTGATTCTGTAAAGATCACGACCTTAGGTGCCGGCGACTTTGTTCTTTCCTCTTCATCTAATGGAATCGACACCTACTTGGTCCAGACCATCGAGATCGTGGATGGTCAATCAGTGCTTTCTATTGCCCCTCTCTTTGCTCAAGGCGCAAATAACGTTTCCCCTGAGATCTTGGAGTATTCAAGCCAGGAGACACGCTTAGAGGATGGAACCAGACTGATAAGTGCCTGGGTTATAATTGAGCCATCCAATTCACCACTTCCCCTTCCTTCACAGATCAATGTGAAGCTCAAAGTAACTGCCGATGGATCCCAAGTGATCTCAGCAGCCTCTCAATTCATTTATAGCCCTACTACAGACCAGGCCCGAGCATGAAGCGCGGCCTAAACAAAGAGAATTCTCTGCCAGATCCGGAATTTGGTAGAGAAAGTAGTGAATCAGCACGTGCGATTCATTACGTCGTGCAAAAAGACACTCTCATGACATATGTGAGTGCCCTTGTTGCACAAGCCGACCCAGGGATCGTCTCTGGATCGACTATCGAAAGGAAAATAATGTCTACAAAGACAATTTACAAGCGTATTGCGCTTGTTGCAGTAGCAGCTCTTGGAATGGGTGTTCTTACATCTGTTTCACCAGCTAGTGCAGCAACGAATACTAATGTGTGGTGTGAAGTTGCTGACGGTCTAGCCGCAGGCGACACAATTGCAGCGTCAGCCCAGGCAGGAAACGATGCCTGTAACGGTGTTGCAGGAGTGGCAAACTCAGTTTCGATTGAGTTTCTTGATGCTCCAGCAAGCTCTCGCGTAACAGTTTCAGGAGCTGGTGCAACAATGGGCACTACTACTGATGCTGATCTCGTAATTGCAACAGGTGGCCTAAGCGCAACCTTTAGTGCTACCGCAGCCAACAATGATGGTGTTGTAACTATCAATACCCCAACAGTGGGAACAGTAACAGTTTCACTATTTGAAACACTTTCTGCTGGTATTTACAAGACTACTGCGACAGAGACTGTAACAATCACAGTTAATGCTGCAGTTATCTCTGGTGGACTCGATGTAGCAACATCAACTACATTCTTGAACAAGGCAGCGACAGTCACAGCTGCTACAACAGAGACAACTTCATTCTCATCAACAGCAACTCCTGCTGGTGCTGCTGCAACACCTGTGTTTGCAGCAATTGTTAGCCTTGGTCAAGTTGCTGGTGCAATTACCACAACGACTAAAGTTGCAGTATCTCTAACGGGACCTGGAACACTTGCACTCTCAGCATCTGACACAGATCCACTATCATCATCCATTGCAACAGGACGTTCACTTACAAGTACTGTTGCAACAACAGGTGAAGTTTTCACTGTTGGTATTGCACCAGATGGCGTTGCTGGAGTTTCAGTACTCACAATCACTGCAGGTGCATACACAGCAACTAGAACAATCACATGGGTTGGCGTAGTTGCATCACTTACTGCCACTGCTGTACGTGGCTCAATCCCAGATACAGCAGATGGCTCAGCTAACACTGACACAGATGCATATGCAGCATTCATCTCAGGTAAGGATGCAGCTGGAAACGCTGTAACACTTACAGCAGGTGAATTCACTGCACCAACAGCAGCACAATTGACAGCAGCAGTTATCACAGGCGCAGCAGTTGTAGCTGGATCAGCTGCAACATACAGTGGTGTGGCAGTAGCTGCTTCAGCACCGGTACTAGTAGTTGACCCAACTGCTACAAAGACAGGTGTTAAGTCATTAACACTTACTCACACAGCAACAGGTCTAACAGTTGCAGTTCCTTTCACTGTTGGTCTAGTACGGGCTACAACTGCTGTCTTGACAACAGATAAGGCAACTTACCTACCAGGTGAGAAGATGACCCTAACTCTTACACTTAAAGATGCAGGTACATTTAAGACCGCAGATGATGGAACAGGTACTGATGTACTTGCAGCAGGTGGTATTACCACCAACGTTTCACTAAACGGAGATACAACTACAGCAACTGCTGTACCAACAATTGGTGGAGTCAAGACATGGACGCTCTATGCTCCATTGACATCAGGTCCAATTGTCTTCGCTGGTAAGACAGGCGCAGGCTCAGGAGTTCCAGCAACAGCTGTAACACTTGCTGCAACAGCAACTGTTTCAGACTCAGCAACAATGTCAGCACTTACTACATTGATCAACAGCTTAATTGCCAAGATCAATGCACTTAACAAGCTAGTAATCAAGATCCAGAAGAAGGTAAAGGCATAATCGATCAAGGGAAACCTTGCTGGGTTAGTTCTTAACTAACTTCAAACCGGAGCCCGGCTCTCACTTAGGTGGGGGCCGGGTTTCGGCTTTTCTCTTCTAAAAGCATTATGCCAAGCCTGACATTCAAAAATCACCCATCATCTGGCAGGATTGCTCTCATACGTCTGAAGTAAGATTAGAAAATGTTGGAGAGATATCAAAAGTCGCTAGCCTTTATATCTTTGGCATCTTTGACCACAACAACTTTGTTCATAGCCCCTAGCTTTGCGTTTGATCCATTTAATGCACCGCGGCTATTGTCTTTAGGTGCATTTTGCGGGGCATCAATAGTTGCACTACTTCTTGGCCTTAAACACAAATGGTTTGCATCCTACAAAGCACCTTTTTTTGCGGTTCTATTTTTTCTATCTTGCTTGACTCTTACTTTGTTCATAACTTCTCCTTCATTTAATGCGCAGTTTTATGGGGCGTACGGGCGAAATACTGGATACCTAGCCTATTTCGCACTTGCAATTCTACTTTTTGTAGCAGTAATCGCTGCGAACTCTAGCAATTTGAACTACTACATCTATGTGCTTTTTGGTGTCTCTTTAATTTCAACGTTTTATGGATTCCTTCAAGTGCTCGGTGCTGACCCAACAGGAGTTGTAAACCCCTCTAATTTTGCTTTTGGGTTCTTTGGAAATCAAAACTTTCAATCGGCATTTACTGCAATCGCAGTTGCAGCAGCCATTGCTATTCTCATCTCAAAGTCTATTTCAATTATCAATAGGATCCTTCTTTTTGTTTTTATCGTTATAAGTATTGTGCAGATTTACTATACAAAGTCAGAACAAGGTTACTTCGTTCTGGTTGCATCACTAGTTTTGCTTACATACTTACGCTTTATTCGTTCTATAAAAGTTCAGTTGAAAGCTTCATACCTAGTATTTTCCGTGATTGGCTTTTTTGCAGTTCTCTTCGGTACTTTGAATAAGGGCTTCTTTGCAAAATATCTGTATCAAGAATCTGTAACTTTCCGTGGTGACTACTGGCGTGCGGGGCAGAATATGACTCTAGAGAATCCAATCTTTGGTGTCGGCTTAGATAGTTATGGCGATTGGTATCGCAGGTCTCGCACCTTAGAGGCAACACTTCGTCGTGGCCCAGATGTTTTTTCAAGCTCTGCTCACAATCAACTAATTGATATCTCATCAAATGGCGGGCTCCTTTTACTGAGTGCCTATCTGATTATTTTAGGTCTAACTGTTCGAGCAGTCATAAAGGTACTTCGACGTGAAAACGGATATAACTGGAAATTTGTAGCAGTGTTTATTGCCTGGTTTACATACCAACTGCAGTCATTAATAAGTATTAATCAACTCGGCTTGGGTATTTGGGGTTGGACTTTGACAGGTCTTCTTATTGGTTATGAAATCAATACGCGCACTAAAGATAAAGCCGCAGATCAGGATTTAGTCAAGGTTCCAGGGCTTACTGCCAAACCATCCTTAGAGAAGGTAAAACCTGATTGGGATGTGGTGCTTTTTTCTTTGTTTGGACTAATAGTTGGCGCACTTATTGCAATGTCGCCACTTCGTAATTCAATTGAAGTGCGATCTCTTTCTGGCGAAACTACCATAGGAGCTGTTGAAGAGTTTGGTATGCGCGACTCATTAAACCCCGAGATATCAATCTTGATGGCTGGCAATCTTGCAGACAGTAAGTTTGAAGAAAATGCACTGCGGGTTATTCGAAATACAGTCAAAAATAATCCTGATAACTACTTCGCATGGAAACTAATAGCCTCAATTCCATCTGCAACCCCTGAAGAGATAGCGCAGGCTCAACTGCAGATGAAACGTCTTGATCCCTTAAACCCTGAGTTAAAGTAGCCCTTATGCGCGTTGGAGTTATTGGGCTGGGCTATGTAGGCCAAACAATTGCGCGCGCCGCCGCTGCATCTGGGCATCTGGTTATTGGCTACGACGTGAGCGCTGAATCGGTTGCGAAATTAGATGCCAAAGAGATAGGTAATTTCACTGGAACCACAGATGAAACTAAGTTATCTGGTTGTGAAATTGTGTTGATTGCTGTGCCAACCCCCTTAACAGATGATCGACAACCAGATCTATCATTTATCCACCAAGCGACAGATCTTATTGCGCGTAATTTTAAATCTCCTATTTTAGTTATTAATGAGTCAACATCTCATCCAGGTACTTTGCGCACAGAGATTGCAGCCAGAATCACTAAGGCATCAGGGGTTGTCCACTTATATGCATCGTCACCAGAGCGCGTAGACCCTGGCAATGCCAATTGGGATGTTAAAAATACCCCGCGTTTGCTCTCTGGTTTAACGCCAGAGGCAATTGCACTTGCTAAGAGTTTTTATTCACCCTTTTGTGACACCATCATTGAAACATCGACACCCGAAGTTGCAGAGGCTGCAAAACTTTTCGAAAATACATTCCGGCAAGTAAACATCGCTTTGGTCAATGAATTTGCCCAGATTGCCCATGCAATACAGATTGATCCAAGAGAAGTGATTTCTGCTGCTTCAACAAAGCCTTATGGCTTTATGGAGTTCACACCTGGTGCCGGTGTTGGTGGGCACTGCATCCCTGTTGATCCAATCTATTTATCCAATGTTGCTGCAAAGGCTGGGGTACCTGCCACCTTTATCGAACTTGCAACACAGGTTAATCAAGCGATGCCTGCCTATGTTGTCGCACGAGTAATTGCTGCAGCCGGGGGAAGTATTAAGGGTAAGAAAGTTGTCGTCGTTGGCGTTGCCTATAAACCCGATGTCACTGATACCCGTGAAACGCCATCTGCAGAGATCATTCGCTTGCTGGCCTCGGCCGGCGCAACTGTTACTTGGAATGATCATGTTGTTGGCACGTGGATGGGGCAAAGCTCTAGTCCAATTGAAGGTAGCGATATTGCCGTTGTTGTCACTCGCCACAGCGGGTTAACAGAGGCAGAGATTAAAAAAGCGACCTACGTATTTGACTGCACAGGCACCGTTAAAGGCGTTGACGGTATTTGATTCCTTTTTAGATGATTAATTAGTTTTAAAAAACTTATTTGGTTTTAAAATATGTGATTACATCGGCAATAATTGAATCAATATCGTGTTCTGGTTGCCACCCAATTACAGATTTAATCTTTGAAATATCTGGCACACGACGGGCCATATCTTCAAATCCTGCAGGGTATGCCTTTTGATAATCCAACAATTTAATCTCAGATTTAGATCCAGTGGCTTCAATTACTTTTGTAGCCAAATCCTTAATGCTTATCTCACCCACACCGCCAATATTAAACACATCACCAATACTCTTTTGTGAATCAGCCAAAGCCAATAGACCTCGCACTGCGTCGTTAACATGACAAAAAACTCGTGTTTGCTTGCCATCCCCAAACACAATTAACGGCTCATTTTTAAGCGCCGACAGAACAAGCTTTGGCAAAACCATTCCATAGTTTGCAGATTGTCGAGGCCCAACGGTGTTAAATAGCCTTGCAGTTGTAACGGGTAATGCTTGGCGCAGAAACAAAGTTGTAGCGATGGCCTCTTCTATCGCTTTGGCATCACTGTAAGACCAACGAATTTTCTGTGGGGCGCCAATTACTCTGTCATCAGATTCAGATAGTGGCTGCTTTGGATTCTTGCCATAAATCTCTGATGTACTTGCAATGACAATTCTCTTTTTGTTTTTGGCAGCAGAAGTTAGAATTATTTCACTACCCACAATATTTGTAGAAATTGATTCCAACGTTGACTCTAAAATCGTATTGACGCCAAGGGCAGCAGCCAAGTGAAAAATTAAATCTGTCTTCTCAGTTAATGATTCAATCAAAACGTTGTCGCGAATATCGCCGTTAACAATCTGAATTTTCTCTTTTACTGAAGCTAAATTCTCTAAATTTCCTGTAGAAACATTGTCTATAACAGTGACTGTATCCCCTCTAGCAACAAGGGCTTCGACTAAATGTGAACCAATAAAGCCAGCCCCACCTGTTACTAAAACGCGCATGAGTAAAGCCTATTTCACATTGCTTCTAGATAGTTCAATGCTTCTATAAAGATCAACGTGGGCTGCAACCATTTGCTCTATAGAAAACAGCTTGCGTGCACGGATGGCACCTGCTTTGCCCATGGCCTTACCTTTATCTGAACTATTGATAATTTCTGTTACTGCCTGGATCAAGGCAGCGTTATCAGCGGGCACCACACGCCCTGTGACACCGGTTTGGATAACTTCTGAGACTGCGCCAACATCAGTTGCTACAACTGGCAGGCCAGCAAGTTGGGCCTCAATAAGTGCCACCGGCATACCTTCATTTTCACTAGTAGATAGAACTAGATGGCAGATTCCAAAGATGTCACGTGCATCTTGCCAACCCACAACTGAAACATTTTCTCCAGCTGTTGTAGCAATTGAATCTAGTAAGTCGCCACCGCCTGCCATTACAAATCGCGTACTGGGCAGCTTTTCAGCAATCTCTAAAGCTCGGTTTGGATTTTTAACACCAGTCATTCGTGCAATCCAACCAACAATCAACTTGCCGTCATCGGTTAGATTCAAGTTTTTAAATGCCTTCGAACGCTCAGTCACATCTAGTGGTAAAACTCCAGGTGCAATGCTGCGGTATTGGCTGCGCACGCCAATTCCTTTTTTGATTAAATCTTCTGCAACGCCCACGCCCACAGTGACTAAAGAATGAGCATGTGGTGCCAAATAATTCTCAATTAATCGAATGACTGTGCCCTTAGCGCCTTTAAACTCCGGGTCTGTAAATAAGTGACCGTGGAATGTGTGAATAACAGGAACTCCAAAATCTCTGATTCTTCCAATTAACCCTGCCTTAAAAGTATGTGTGTGAATCAAATCTGGCTTTAAATCCGCAACAACTCTCTTTAGCTCTTTGTATGCCTTGTAGTCTGCAATTGGATTAATTGCTCGGCCTAACGATGGAATGCAAACAATCTTAAACTGTGAAGCAGAGGGATCTTCAACCTCTTCACCTTGAACATATCCTGATGCAATAACAATCTTCACATTGTGTTCTGGTAAGTGCTTGGCTAATTGGGTCAAATATCGCGCGGTGCCGCCCACATTAAGACGTGCAATTACATGCAGCACTGTGATCTGAGAACTATTGACTGCGCTATTTGATTGCATCTTTAGAGTCAATCTTTATCTTTAGAGGGTACTGAATCTTCGGAGTTAATTCTCAAAAAACCAACAACTAAAAATAGCCAGATTAATCCAGCAAAAATTATCACTGCCGTTGCGCCACTGCGTGGCAATTGATAGACAGCAAGGGCTGCCCCGCAAAAAGCAGCAGTGAGCGCCCACAGGGATACGGCAGCTTTTTTATGAGTAAATCCAATTCGAATTAAGCGATGAGATAAATGATCGCGCCCGCCTGTAAAAGCTGAAATACCCCTTTGCCACCTTGAGAAAATAGCAACGGTGGTATCCAAAATTGGAACCGCAAGCATTAACACCGGAATTGCTAGTGACTGCCAACTTGGTGAAATACCTGGGTCTAATCGAATGGTTAAAACAGAAACCATTACTCCGAGAAACAAAGCACCTGCATCGCCCATGTAAATCTTTGCTGGGGGTTTATTCCAGGCTAAAAATCCAATAACTGCCCCGCACATCACAACTGCCGCTGAGCTAACCAAAATCTGGCCTTGATTAAATGCAATTAAGAAAACAGATAAGCCAATTATTGCAACTGTTCCCGATGCTCCACCATCAATATTGTCAAAGAAGTTAATCGAATTACATATTCCAACTATCCAAACAATTGTAACTAGCGCATCAAGATAGGTGTTGCCGAAAGCAAAACTGATTGTCTCTGTTTGAATAAGAATAATTGCCACCACAAGTCCAGTTAATGTTTGCATAATTAATCGTGGCCAGGGTTTTAAACCCCTTATGTCATCTAGTAAACCAACAGCTGCAAGAATTAATGCAGGGATAATCACATAACTTGCAAGTCTAAACTTTGACCAGTCTGGATCTTGCACCAATATAACTGTGTATGTTAACAACGTAATTGTCAGAGCAATTGATAATCCGCCAAGGTATGGCACGGGCTCCTTATGTACCTTACGATCTAAATTAGGTAGATCCATCGCTCCAATGTGCCGGGCAAACTTACGTGCTACTGGCGTTAAAAGTCCTGAAAGAATTATTGAAGCAAGGCCCAGTAACAGGTACTCACCTAATGAATAAGGCATTGCTAGGAGGCCTCGTATGCATCTACTACTGCTCCAGTTTCACCAAACATCTTCACGTGGCCAGCTTCAAGCCAAATTGTGCGGGTTGATAGCTCTCTCACTGAATTTAAATCATGTGAAACTAAAACTACTGCCGCACCAGATGCGATCAACTGATCCATCCGCGCTCTAGATTTCTTTTGGAACTCTGCATCCCCAACGCTCAAGATTTCATCCACCAAAAGTACTTCAGCTTTTTCATCTGTTGCTGTTGCAAAAGCTAAACGTGCAACCATGCCCGAAGAAAATGTACGCAAAGGAAAGTCCATATGATCGGTGACGCCAGCCCATTCCCCAATGGCTGCAATTCGGCTTTTCACTTTTTTCGTCTTTCTACCCATAAGAACTGAGTAGAACAGCACATTTTCTGAGCCGGTCATCTCTGGATGTAAGCCAGCACCAAGTTCGATCATGGGTGCAATGCTTCCGTTAACAACTGATTTGCCTTCTGTTGGTGGCAAAACACCGGCCAAGATTTTTAGCAATGTTGATTTACCGGCACCGTTACGGCCAATAATCGCAACTACTTCTCCTGCGTTTAGTTCAAAAGATACTCCTGATAATGCAACGTAGTCGATCATCCTTACTCGACCATGCACAGCCTCTTTAAATAATTCTTTAAGTGAACCGGTGCGATTAAGCAGCACGCGATATGTAAAACCTACATTCTCTAATTTAATGACAGCCATTAGAGCATCGCCATCGTTTTTGGCCATTTTTTCTTAAAGAAATATGTACCGATAGTTATTGAAGCAAGTGATGTGACAATCATAAAGATCCAATCACGGCCAGAGGGAGAAGCGTTATTAGAAAATGCCCACCTAAAGATCTCTAGATAACTGGTAATTGGATTCCAACGAACAATGCTTTGCATAGTTGAATTTAAAATCGATACTGGATAAAAAATTGGAGTTAAATACATAGTAATCATTAACAAAACCGCAACGATATTTCTAGAATCATCAAAGCGGATAAACAGGATAGAAAGAGTTAAACCAATACCGGCAACAAATATGGCCATAAAGAAGGCGACAACGAGGGATAGCGGTAGCCATAGCGACAGGCTTTGCCCAGAGATGATAACAACTATTGCAAGTGGCAGAAAGCCAATCAAAAAGTTAACCAGTGCCGCCAATGCCGCACTGACTGCAAATATTTGAGGCGGAATATAGATTTTAGTTAAGACTCCACCGTTTCCTGCAATTGATTCTGCCGAAGCCATTAAACCCTGGTTAAAGAATGTGTTCAGGAGAATCCCGGCCATTAAATAGGGAGCAAATTGCTGGCCAGAGGGCAACTTGGATGCAAATACAAAGCTAAAAACGATCCATAAAACAAAGCTAGTCAGGATTGGATTTAGTAGGGTCCATCCGATGCCAAGGACGCTTCTCTTGTATCGCAGGGTTAATTCCCTGCCAACGAGCAAGCGAATTAATTCAAGATGGCTCACACAGACAAGCATAACTTCATTTTCTGGGCCAACAGCAAACTAACTAACCTTATTTGCTCGGGAAAAGAGCCTATTAAAAGATGCTGGCGATGCTTTCTTCCAGGCTATAACGTGATTCAAACTTAAGAGCAGTTTTAGAAAGGCTCACATCGGCACATAGAAAAGCGGGATCACCTGCACGGCGATCGGTTTCGATAACAGGAGTATTTGTTGAATTAAGTCCAGCTAAAACAAGTTCAATAACTTGGTGAACAGAGACGCCGCGGCCTGTTCCAATGTTTATTTTTGTTGGCAAAACATTCGGTGAATCGGCTGCTGCTAAGTGTGCTCGCGCAATATCACGGACATCAACATAGTCACGGATGCATGTTCCATCCTCTGTTGGGTAGTCAGTTCCAAAAATAACCGGTGATTGCCCGGCCTTTATTTTATTTATAACTATTGGAATTAGATTTTCAACTGAATTATCCAAAAGCTCTGGTGTGGCACCGCAACCAATCACGTTAAAAAATCTTAGTGAAGTTCCACGATTTCTTGGTTTGCTAATGAATTTTTCAACATATGCCTCTGCTTGATACTTTGAATCGCCATAAGGAGAAATCGGCGCAACTGGGCCATCTTCTTTACATAGATCCATGGAATCAGGGCTTCCATACACAGCCGCTGATGAGGAAAAGATAAAGTTCTTAACATTGTTTTGTTCGGCTATTTTCAAAAGCTCAATAGTTGCTGTCAAATTCACTTCAAAGTAGAGATCTGGTTTCTCCATAGATTCACCAACTGCCTTTAGGGCTGCGGTATGAACAATGCCATAGATGTTGTATTTTTTTATGGTTTCATCAAGTTTCTTGTAATCCAAAATATCTGCCTGCACTAAAGGGATCTCTACTTGATGTTTATCTTCTAAAAATTTGATACGTGATTGCAATCCTTGATATAGCGAGTCATAAACAACAACAGACTTTCCTGCCCCAATAAACTCATCAGCAATGTGTGAGCCAATATAACCAGCACCGCCGGTTAGTAACCAGGTTTGCCCTTGACCCATAGATTTAAGTCTATCTATACCCACTTTATGTGAGTTCATATGCATGTCAGCAACCTCATGATTCGGGTGAAAGGGTGAATTTTCTACTTAACTCAGTTAGCCTTTCTCCATGAGAAAAACGATGGTACTAACGGTTATCGCGACGCTGACTTCACTATTACTTGGTCCTACGGCTTCCTATGCCACCGAGAAACTAGCCAGCCCATTTGATGTAAAAGTTGCTGCCGCCAAAAAGGGACAGATGGGCGTAGCAATTAATGTCTCTGCTGGTTTAACTATTAAAAAGGTCAAGAATAAAAGGGTTAGCACCTACTATCCAATAAATGTTACTGTGGCCGACTTTAAAGTTTACGATTTAGAAAGTGACTACCGAGGCGAAGCAATAGGTTATGTACCTAGATATGGATATACATTAACCGTTAAGAACTTCAACAAAAAAGAAGAAGTAGTTGGTATTTACACACAACTGTGGTGCAAGAATTCTGTCAACTACGCAGAGAATTGGTCTAATGGATTTAGTGCATATCAGTCCTTACCACCTAGAACAGAGAGCTCTGGAACTACTATCGTCAATTTGCCACAAGGGGTTAATTCCCTGGCTGCATGTGAGCAACCTTTCATTTATATTTCTCCTAACTATTCCTTTACAACCGCACAGGCAAAGATTGCAAAGTTTCCAGTAACAGTTGTAATCCCTATCGACCCAACTCTGATTACTCAGTAAAGCCAAAACCAAACCCTTCCTCAGTAAGAATTAGGTTCTGGACTTCTCACTTGATCGCCAACCTTTGTCGCATCGAATTACCCACATCTATAACTTCGTTATCACGCACAAGAGTGTAAATTTTTAAAGTCACTAAAGGATTACTGTGGCCCATGAATTTTGCAGCTGTTGTTACATGCACGTCATTGCTCTTTAAAAAATATGCATAGGTCTTTCTTAGTGAATGGATATTGACCCCATACGGCTCCAGGGCTTTCCTTAAAGGCTTTGGTGTTCGAGGCAAGGGATTGAAATGTCCTAAGTACGGAACCACTCTGACCCCTGCCTGAGTCTTAGTTGCACCGTGAATGCTTCTGGTGACATGAACTTTTTGGTCATAAATATCTTCTTGCGTTAAGGCAACCGCCTCTCCCCACCGTAATCCGTGGAGAGCAAGAAACTTGATTTGCTCGTCGTATTTACCAAAGTTTGTTTGCTGGACCTGCTCCCATGTTAAGAACTTGTAAGGTTTATTCGTAAGTTTTGGTGCTTTGATTGCCGCAACGGGGCTGACATCCACCAGCTCACGGTTTAGCGCTTCTCGATAGATTACTCGGCAAGTCATCAGCGTCTGGTAATACGTATGTGGAGATAAGGGAGCTAAAGCGTCCAATAGCTCTCGCCTTGTTACTTCACCGAGTGACTTCGTTCCAATAGAAGGCGAAATATGTAACCTATACGTTCCCCTGTAGTTGGCTAGGGTCTTTTTTGTAACCTTTAAGTGTTTCCAGAGTGATTGTGCGAAGTCATCTAGAGTTATTTGAGCGGTCATTTATGTAATCCATCTCTATTGGGAAAGTAAATGTGTTGCTCACCCTCTCATCGCCTATAAGAAAAGCCGAAACCCGGCCCCCACCTAAGTGGAAGCCGGGCTTCGGTTTGAAGTTAGTTAGAAACTAATCCATCAAGGTTTCCCTTGAAGAGATTATGCCTTTACCTTCTTCTGGATCTTGATTACTAGCTTGTTAAGTGCATTGATCTTGGCAATTAAGCTGTTGATCAATGTAGTTAGTGCTGCTAGTGATGCTGTGTTAGCGGCATCGGCTGAAACACCAGTTCCTGTAACTGTTACGTCAACAGAAGCTTTACCAGCTGGGA